>NZ_JAVAXX010000357.1:0-5627 GCF_042709275.1 Bacillus sp. LR_5
ACAAATGCCCTTTTTACCGCTTATAATTCCATTCATCTGAGGCGTATTTTGTTTCTGCCAAGTGATGAACAAAATCAAGCTCTTCCTGAGACAGTTCGTACGGCTCCAAATGAATGTTAAGGCCTGTTTCAAACCCTTCTTTAAAGGCTTTACGGGCCTCATCCATCGTCACCCGCTTATCGGTGAGTTCATTAATGGCAACCGCTTTATTTTTGAAATTGCGCTGCATCCGCTCTCTGACTCTTTCACTCGGATACAAGAACAGATCGAACAGCTTGTCCTCATCCAAATCAAGCAGAATGGAGCCGTGCTGAAGAATCACGCCTTTTTGTCTCGTTTGCGCGCTTCCCGCCACCTTGCGTCCCTCGACCACCAGCTCATACCACGAAGGCGCGTCAAAACAAACGGATGACCGCGGATTTTTTAAGCTTTCTTTTTCTTTTTCGGTTCTCGGGATGGCAAAGTAAGCGTCCAGACCAAGATTTCTAAAGCCTTGGAGTATGCCTTCTGATATGACCCGGTATGCCTCAGTGACAGTCGCCGGCATTTCAGGATGCTCTTCCGAAACAATCACGCTGTATGTCAATTCCTGATCATGCAGCACACCTCGCCCGCCGGTCGGGCGTCTGACGAAACCGAGATTATACTTATGTACTGCTTCAAAATTGATTTCCTTTTTAATATTTTGAAAATACCCTACAGAAAGAGTCGCCGGATTCCAGCCGTAAAAACGGATAACCGGGGGAATTTTCTTTTCGCTGTGCCAATATAAAAGCGCTTCATCAAGTGCCATATTGAATGCAGGACTTGCATTGCCTGAGTCTATAAACCGCCAAGTTTCTTTTTCCATTTTGAGACCTTCCTTACCGTTTTAATAGAATCAGTTTATCAAACTGCCGGGAAAATGAAAATATTTTAGTTCCATTATGGATGACAATCGCGCTGTGCTTTACTATAATAGTATTTGTCGAAAACGGCTCTATGGCCTTGTTTTTATGAAGCAGGGTTTTGATTTTATATGCTAAAGGAGTAGAATCACATTGTCTAATATGATCGTTTTGATTATTTTTGCTGCGTTTATCGTCTATATGATTGCTTCATATGTTTATCAGCAGCGAATTATGAAAACACTTACGGAAGAAGAATTTCGCGCGGGTTACCGAAAAGCGCAACTCATTGACGTTCGTGAACCGAATGAGTTTGAGGGCGGACATATTTTAGGGGCCCGCAACATTCCGCTTTCCCAGCTGAAACAGAGAAAAAATGAAATCCGTCCGGACAAGCCTGTCTATCTATACTGCCAAAACAGTGTCCGCAGTGGACGCGCGGCACAAACCCTGCGCAAAAACGGCTGCACTGAGATTTACAACCTAAAAGGCGGCTTTAAAAAATGGGGCGGAAAGATTAAAGCGAAGAAATAAAGCAAAACAGCTGTCTGTAATAGACAGCTGTTTTTATTTATCTCTCTTCCTTCTCATACCTGAGTACCGGGTGTCTCGCCGCTTTTGTTTCATCCATTCTTTTTACAATCGTCGTATGCGGCGCCTCCTGGACGAGTTCCGGATTCTCCTCCGCTTCCCTTGCGATTTGAATCATAGCGTCGATAAACGCATCCAGTGTTTCCTTTGATTCCGTCTCTGTCGGCTCAATCATGATACATTCTTCAACATTAAGCGGGAAATAAATCGTAGGCGGATGATAGCCAAAATCGAGCAGCCGTTTTGCAATATCTAGCGTACGCACTCCCAGCTTTTTCTGCCGCTTTCCTGACAATACAAATTCATGCTTGCAATGACGGTCAAACGGAAGATCGTAATAAGGCGCGAGCTTTCTCATCATATAGTTCGCGTTTAACACTGCGTTCTCAGTAACAGCCTTTAATCCGTCAGGCCCCATGGAGCGGATATACGTATACGCTCTGACATTGATGCCGAAGTTGCCGTAATACGGCTTCACACGGCCGATCGAGTCAGGGCGGTCATAATCAAATGTAAAGTGCCCTTCCTTTTTGATTAAAACTGGTTTTGGCAAATAAGGAATCAGATCTTTCTTTACGCCGACAGGGCCTGAGCCGGGACCGCCGCCGCCATGAGGGCCAGTGAATGTTTTATGCAGGTTGAGGTGCACCACATCAAATCCCATGTCTCCCGGTCTCGCTTTGCTTAAAACCGCATTTAAATTAGCGCCGTCATAGTACAGTTTCCCCCCCGCTTGGTGAACAATTTCCGCCATCTCGGTGATCTGTTCCTCAAACAAGCCGAGCGTGTTCGGATTCGTCAGCATAAGAGCAGCAGTTTCTTCATTCACCGCTCTTTTTAAATCCTCCAGATCGACAAGCCCATTTTCATTTGATTTCACCGTAACCGTTTCAAAGCCTGCTACTGTCGCTGAAGCAGGATTCGTCCCGTGAGCGGAATCAGGAACAATGACCTTCGTCCGCTTGAAATCCCCGCGCGCTTCATGATAGGCGCGGATCATCATCAGCCCCGTCCATTCGCCATGCGCCCCGGCAGCGGGCTGAAGCGTAACCTCATCCATTCCCGTTATTTCCTCAAGGTGCTTGCTTAAATCATATAAAAGCTCTAAAGCGCCTTGCACCGTGTCTTCATCCTGAAGAGGATGAATCGCAGCAAAACCGGGAATTCGCGCGATTTTTTCATTTATTTTCGGATTGTATTTCATTGTGCAAGAACCGAGCGGGTAAAAGCCGGAATCCACTCCGTGATTACGTTTGGACAGCGCTGTATAATGGCGCATAATATCCAGCTCGGACACCTCCGGCAGCTCTGCGTCCTCGTCACGAATATAGGTGTCTGACAATAGATCCTCCAATTCGATTTCCGGTACATCGAGTTCCGGCAGACTGTAGCCGATACGGCCTTCTCTGGAAAGCTCAAAAATAAGTGCCTGATCCTGATTACTCATGGCGATCCCCCAATTCCTGAATGAGTGCGTCGATTTCTTCTTTTGTTCTCAGCTCCGTTACAGCAATCAGCATATGACAGTCCATCTCAGGATACGTCAGCCCAAGATCATATCCGCCGATGATGCCTTTTGCCACCAAACGCTGGTTCACAGCTTTCACCGGTTCATCCAGTTTGATGACAAATTCATTAAACATCGGTCCGTCAAACATAACGGTAAGGCCAGCTTTTTTTGCTTCTTGCTTTGCATAGTTGGCTTTTAAGAGATTTTGGCGGGCGATTTCTTTTACGCCGTTTTTTCCGAGAGCAGTCATGGCGACAGAAGCTGCCAGCGCATTTAAAGCTTGGTTCGAGCATATATTTGATGTCGCTTTATCTCGTCGGATATGCTGCTCCCTGGCTTGTAAAGTAAGCACAAAGCCTCTTTTTCCGTTTTCGTCTTCCGTTTGTCCGACGAGACGGCCTGGCACTTTTCTCATTAATTTTTTGGTGACGGCAAAAAAGCCGCAATGCGGGCCGCCGTATGCTGAAGGAATGCCGAAAGGCTGCGCATCACCGACGACGATATCAGACTGAAACTTGCCTGGCGGAGTGAGGAGACCTAACGCAAGCGGGTTGGCTGACACAATAAACATGGATTTTCCTTGATGAGCGATAGGCTCAATATCCTGTAACGGCTCGACCCGGCCAAAAAAATTCGGATACTGAACGATCACGGCGGCTGTGTCCTCGCAAACGGTTTGGCGCAAAGCCTCAAGATCGGTAACGCCATCTGCAGCGGGAACTTCAACGACTTCAATATATTGACCTTTTGCGTACGTTTTCAGCACTTCTCTCGATTCAGGATGCACGGTTTTTGACACAACGATTTTTTTCTTTTTCGTGTGGCCTGAAGCAAGCATTGCCGCTTCCGCCAAGGCAGTTCCGCCATCATACATAGAGGAGTTGGCAATATCCATTCCTGTTAGTTCACAAATCATCGTTTGGAATTCAAAAATAGCCTGAAGCTCCCCCTGTGAAATTTCCGGCTGATAAGGTGTATACGCCGTATAAAACTCAGAGCGGGAAATGACATGATCCACAATGACAGGCTGATAGTGATCATATACACCTGCTCCTAAGAAAGACGCGTGTTGTACCGTATCACGATTTTTAGAGGCCAGCTTTGTCAGTTCTCTTGTTAATTCCGTTTCTGATTTCGCTTTTTTGATTTGATACTCTTTTTTATATCTGACGTTTTCCGGTATATCAGCAAATAATTCATCGATGCCGCTTACGCCGATAGCGGCAAGCATTTCCTGTTTATCCTCTTCTGTTGCGGGCAAATAACGGTGCTTCATGTGTTGACTCCTCTCCCCAAGAAAAAATATTAGCGTTTATAAAATGGTGTTTTGACAACCTTTGCTTTCACTAATTTTTTGCGAATCTCCACCTCTACGACTGTCCCGATTTCACTCGCTTCCGCAGCAATTAGGGCAAGGCCGACGTTTTTCCCTAATGTCGGTGACTGCGTGCCGGTTGTCACCTTTCCGACAGACTTGCCATTATGGAACACTTCATATCCGTGCCGCGGTATCCCTTTTTCGGTCATTTCGAGTCCGACAAGCTTTCGCTTCGCTCCGTTTTCTTTCTGTTCACTCAATACTGACTTACCAAAAAAGTCAGATTCTTTTTTGTGCTTTACGGCAAAGCCAATACCTGCTTCAATCGGTGTAATATCCCGGGTCAGCTCCTGGCCGTAGAGCGGGAGCTTCGCTTCAAACCGGAGCGTATCACGTGCGCCAAGACCGCATGGAATTAATCCATGTTCCTCACCCGCATCCATGATTTCTTTCCACAAATACACGGCATCATGAGCACGGCAGTAAATTTCAAACCCGTCCTCTCCCGTATAGCCGGTGCGCGAAATGAGTGCTTTGCAGCCGCTGATATCTGCCTCATCAATAAATGTAAACGGCTTTAATGCAGACAGATCTGCAGACGTTAGCGTTTTTAAAATCGTTTCTGTTTTCGGCCCCTGTACAGCCAAGAGCGCGATTTGATCTGACTGATTGTCAATCTGTACATTACCTGTTACATGCTCTTTCATCCACTCCAGATCTTTATCTATATTAGAAGCATTTATGACAAGCAGATAGCGGTTCTCTCCTTTTTGATAGATAAGCAAATCATCGACGGTTCCGCCATCCGGATAGCACATCGCCGTATACTGCGCACGGCCTGACGTTAACGCGGAAATATCATTTGTCATCAGTCTTTGCAAAAAAGGCAGACTGTCTTTTCCGGACACTTCGATTTCTCCCATATGAGATACATCAAACAGCCCGGCCGCAGTTCGGACAGCCTCGTGTTCCTTTTTTATAGAAGAAAATTGAACTGGAAGCTCCCAGCCCCCGAAATCAATCGTTTTCCCTCCATATTCCTTATACAGTTCAAATAACGGCGTTCTTTTCAGCATCGAATTCCTCCCCTTTTTCAACGGCGCGGCTAAAAAACATACAAAAAAGGACAGAGAAACACCTCATGTAAAATGAAGGTTCTCTGTCCTGGCACCTGAAAGTTTACTTTGCATACGCAAAGACGTCCCCTTTGGTGGCTTGCGCATCCGCGCAAACACTCTCCAGAGTTGCGTCGAGCAAGAGTTCTTTTGCCTGAGAGATTCACTCCGCAGTTTGCTCCTTCGGCGCCTGTACCCCGATGTTC
>NZ_JAVAXX010000358.1:0-5623 GCF_042709275.1 Bacillus sp. LR_5
TCAAAAGCCCTGTTTACCGCTTATAATTCCATTCATCTGAAGCGTACTTTGTTTTAGCCAAGTGATGAACAAAATCAAGCTCTTCCTGAGAAAGTTCATATGGCTCCAAATGAATGTTAAGACCTGTTTCAAATCCTTCTTTAAAGGCTTTACGAGCCTCATCCATCGTCACCCGCTTTTCGGTGAGTTCATTAATGGCAACCGCTTTATTTTTGAAATTGCGCTGCATCCGCTCTCTTACTCTTTCACTTGGATATAAGAACAGATCGAACAGCTTGTCCTCATCTAAATCAAGAAGAATGGAGCCATGCTGAAGAATCACGCCTTTTTGTCTCGTTTGCGCGCTTCCCGCCACCTTGCGCCCCTCAACCACTAGCTCATACCACGAAGGCGCGTCAAAACAAACAGATGACCGCGGATTTTTTAAGCTTTCTTTTTCTTTTTCAGTTCTCGGGATGGCAAAGTAAGCGTCCAGACCGAGATTTCTAAAGCCTTGAAGTATGCCTTCTGAAATAACCCGGTAAGCCTCAGTAACAGTTGCCGGCATCTCGGGGTGCTCTTCCGAAACAATTACGCTGTATGTCAGTTCCTGATCGTGCAGCACACCTCTCCCGCCGGTCGGGCGTCTGACGAATCCGAGATTATATTTATGTACTGCTTCAAAATTGATTTCCTTTTTAATATTTTGAAAATACCCTACAGAAAGTGTCGCCGGATTCCAGCCGTAAAAACGGATAACCGGGGGGATTTTCTTTTCGCTGTGCCAATATAAAAGCGCTTCATCAAGCGCCATATTGAATGCAGGACTTGCATTGCCTGAGTCTATAAACCGCCAAGTTTCTTTTTGCATTTTAAGACCTTCCTTACCGTTTTAATAGAATCAGTTTATCAAACTGTCGGGAAAATGAAAAATATTTTAGTTCCATTATAGATGACAATCACGCTGTGCTTTACTATAATAGTATTTGTCGAAAACGGCTCTATGACCTTGTTTTATGAAGCAGGGTTTTGATTTTATATGCTAAAGGAGTAGAATCACATTGTCTAATATGATCGTTTTGATTATTTTTGCTGCGTTTATCATCTATATGATTGCTTCATATGTCTATCAGCAGCGAATTATGAAAACACTTACCGAAGAAGAATTCCGCGCGGGTTACCGCAAAGCGCAGCTTATTGATGTTCGTGAGCCAAATGAGTTTGAGGGCGGACATATTTTAGGCGCCCGCAACATCCCGCTTTCCCAGCTGAAACAGAGAAAAAATGAGATCCGTACGGACAAGCCTGTTTACCTGTACTGCCAAAACAGTGTCCGCAGCGGACGCGCGGCACAAACCCTGCGCAAAAACGGCTGCACTGAGATTTACAACCTAAAAGGCGGCTTTAAAAAATGGGGCGGAAAGATTAAAGCGAAGAAATAAAGCAAACAGCTGTCTAATAGACAGCTGTTTTTATTTATCTTTCTACCGCCTCGTATCTGAGCACCGGGTGTCTCGCCGCTTTTGTTTCATCCATTCTTTTTACAATCGTTGTGTGCGGGGCCTCCTGAACAAGCTCCGGATTCTCCTCCGCTTCTTTTGCGATTTGAATCATAGCATCAATAAACGCGTCCAGTGTTTCCTTTGATTCGGTCTCTGTCGGCTCGATCATGATGCATTCTTCAACATTAAGCGGGAAATAAATCGTCGGCGGATGATAGCCGAAATCAAGAAGCCGTTTTGCTATATCAAGCGTACGCACTCCCAGCTTTTTCTGCCGCTTCCCTGATAATACAAATTCATGCTTGCAATGGCGGTCAAACGGAAGATCGTAATAAGGCGCGAGCTTTCTCATCATATAGTTGGCGTTTAACACTGCGTTCTCAGTAACAGCCTTTAATCCGTCAGGCCCCATGGAGCGAATATACGTATACGCTCTCACATTAATGCCAAAGTTGCCGTAATACGGCTTCACACGGCCAATCGCATGAGGGCGGTCATAATCAAACGTAAAGCGCCCTTCTTTTTTGACTAAAACTGGCTTTGGCAAATAAGGAATCAGATCTTTTTTTACGCCGACAGGGCCTGAGCCGGGGCCTCCGCCGCCATGAGGGCCTGTGAATGTTTTATGCAGGTTGAGGTGCACCACGTCAAATCCCATATCTCCAGGTCTCGCCTTGCTTAAAACGGCATTTAAATTAGCGCCGTCATAATACAGTTTCCCCCCCGCTTGGTGTACAATTTCCGCCATCTCTGTAATCTGCTCCTCAAACAAGCCGAGCGTGTTCGGATTCGTCAGCATAAGAGCTGCAGTTTCTTCATTCACTGCTCTTTTTAAATCCTCTAAATCAACAAGCCCTTTTTCATTCGATTTCACCGTAACGGTTTCAAAGCCTGCTACTGTTGCTGATGCAGGATTCGTCCCATGCGCGGAATCAGGGACAATGACCTTCGTCCGCTTGAAATCCCCGCGAGCTTCATGATAGGCACGGATCATCATCAGCCCCGTCCATTCGCCGTGCGCTCCGGCAGCAGGCTGAAGCGTAACCTCATCCATTCCCGTTATTTCTTCAAGGTGCTTGCTTAAATCATATAAAAGCTCTAATGCGCCTTGCACCGTGTCTTCATCCTGAAGAGGATGAATCGCAGCAAAACCAGGAATACGTGCGATTTTTTCATTGATTTTCGGATTATATTTCATCGTGCAAGAACCGAGAGGATAAAAACCGGAATCCACCCCGTGATTGCGTTTGGACAGCGCTGTATAATGGCGCATGATGTCCAGCTCTGAAACCTCCGGCAGCGCTGCGTCTTCGTCACGAATATAGGTGTCTGACAAGAGGTCCTCCAATTCGATTTCCGGTACATCGAGCTCCGGCAGACTATAGCCGATTCGGCCTTCTCTTGATAGTTCAAAAATAAGTGCCTGGTCCTGATTACTCATGGCGATCCCCCAATTCCTGAATGAGTGCGTCAATTTCTTCTTTTGTTCTCAGCTCCGTTACAGCAATCAGCATATGGCAGTCCAGCTCCGGATACGTCAACCCAAGATCATATCCGCCAATCATGCCTTTTGCCAGCAAACGCTTGTTCACAGCTCTCACCGGCTCATCCAGTTTGATGACAAATTCATTAAACATCGGCCCATCAAACATAACGGTAAGGCCTGCTTTTTTTGCTTCTTGCTTTGCATAGTTGGCTTTTAAGAGATTTTGGCGGGCTATATCTTTTACGCCGTTTTTTCCGAGAGCAGTCATGGCCACTGATGCTGCCAGCGCATTTAAAGCTTGGTTCGAGCATATATTTGATGTTGCTTTATCCCGGCGGATATGCTGCTCCCTGGCTTGCAGGGTAAGCACAAAGCCTCTTTTTCCGTTTTCGTCTTCCGTTTGTCCGACGAGACGGCCCGGCACCTTTCTCATTAATTTTTTAGTAACGGCAAAAAAGCCGCAATGCGGGCCGCCGTATGCTGAAGGAATGCCGAAAGGCTGCGCATCACCGACGACGATATCAGACTGAAACTTGCCCGGCGGAGTGAGAAGACCTAGCGCCAGCGGGTTGGCTGAAACAATAAACATGGATTTCCCTTGATGAGCGATAGGCTCAATATCCTTTAGCGGCTCGATCCTGCCGAAAAAATTCGGGTACTGAACGATCACTGCGGCTGTGTTCTCGCAAACGGTTTGGCGCAATGCATCAAGATCTGTAACGCCATCCGCAGCGGGTACTTCAACAACATCAATATACTGACCTTTTGCGTACGTTTTCAGCACCTCTCGCGATTCAGGATGCACGGTTTTTGATACAACAATTTTTTTCTTTTTCGTGTGGCCTGAAGCAAGCATTGCTGCTTCTGCCAAGGCTGTTCCGCCGTCATACATCGAGGAGTTGGCGATATCCATGCCTGTCAGTTCACAGATCATCGTTTGGAATTCAAAAATAGCCTGGAGCTCTCCTTGTGAAATCTCTGGCTGATAAGGCGTATATGCGGTATAAAACTCAGAGCGCGAAATGACATGATCCACAATGACAGGCTGATAGTGGTCATATACACCCGCTCCTAAGAAAGAAGCGTATTGTACGGTATCACGATTTTTAGAGGCCAGCTTTGTCAGTTCTCTTGTTAATTCTGTTTCTGATTTCGCTTTTTTGATTTGATACTCTTTTTTATATTTGACGTTTTCCGGTATATCAGCAAATAAATCATCGATGCTGCTTACGCCGATAGTAGCAAGCATCTCCTGTTTATCCTTTTCTGTTGCGGGCAAATAACGGTGCTTCATGTGTTGTCTCCTCTCTCCAAGAAAAAATATTAGCGTTTATAAAATGGTGTTTTGACAACCTTTGCTTTCACTAATTTTTTGCGAATCTCTACATCTACAACAGTCCCGATCTCACTTGTTTCCGAATCAATTAAGGCAAGGCCGACGTTTTTCCCTAATGTCGGTGACTGCGTGCCGGTTGTCACCTTTCCGACAGACTTGCCATTTTGGAAAACCTCATATCCGTGCCGCGGTATCCCTTTTTCAATCATTTCGAGACCGACAAGTTTGCGCTTCGCTCCGTTTTCTTTTTGTTCACTCAATACTGACTTACCGAAAAAGTCAGACTCCTTATTGTGCTTTACAGCAAAGCCTATACCTGCTTCAATCGGTGTAATATCCCGGGTCAGCTCCTGACCGTAGAGCGGGAGCTTCGCTTCAAACCGGAGTGTATCACGTGCACCAAGACCGCATGGAATCAATCCGTATGCATCCCCTGCATCAATGATTTTTTTCCAAATATGCATAGCATCATCACTGCGGCAGTAAATTTCATACCCGTCTTCTCCCGTATAGCCAGTGCGTGAAATAAGTGCTTTGCGGCCGCTGATATCGGCTTCATCAATAAACGCAAACGGCTTTAATGCAGACACATCTGCATCTGTCAGATTTTTTAAGACCGCTTCTGCTTTCGGTCCCTGTACAGCCAAGAGCGCGATTTGATCTGACTGATTGTCAATCTGCACATCACCTGCTGCATGTTCTTTCATCCAAGCCAAGTCTTTATCTATATTAGAAGCATTAATGACAAGCAGATAGCGGTTCTCTTCTTTTTGATAGATAAGCAAATCATCGACGGTTCCGCCATCCGGGTAACACATCGCTGTATATTGAGCACGGCCTGGCGTTAACGCGGAAACATCATTTGTCATCAATCTTTGCAAAAAAGACAGACTGTCGTTCCCTGACACTTCGACTTCTCCCATATGAGATACATCAAACAAACCGGCTGCAGTTCGGACAGCCTCGTGTTCTTTTTTTATAGAAGAAAATTGAACAGGAAGCTCCCAGCCTCCGAAATCAATCGTTTTTCCTCCATATTCCTTATACAGGTCAAATAACGGCGTTCTTTTCAGCATCTAATTCCTCCCCTTTATCAACGGCGCAGCTAAAAACATACAAAAAAGGACAGAGAAACACCTCATGTAAAATGAAGGTTCTCTGTCCTGGCACCTGAAAGTTTACTTTGCATACGCAAAGACGTCCCCTTTGGTGGTTTGCGCATCCGCACAAACACTCTCCAGAGTTGCGTCGAGCAAGAGTTCTTTTGCCTGAGAGATTCACTCCGCAGTTTGCTCCTTCGGCGCCTGTATCCCGAGGTTT
>NZ_JAVAXX010000359.1:0-5530 GCF_042709275.1 Bacillus sp. LR_5
TCTTTACGTCTCTGAACTTACAGAAAAACCTTAAGTAAAATTTGCAGTCTTTTGCGGTATGTAAGTCACTCTTATTCGTTTTTCTAAAAAAGGCTTTTCCCACCTCAAATTGGCTGAACCGGCTGTTTTCTCGAAAATATAATACAATACGCAGCATAATATGAAGGAGCGAAACTTAAATGGGGATCATCAATGGTAAAGAATTCATTGACCGATTGAATAAACTAGAAAACGAAATATGGTATGATGGCGAAAAAATAAAGGGTAACATTTCTGAGCATCCTGCATTTAAAGGAATAATCAAAACAAAAAGCTCACTTTATGAATTGCAAACAAAGGATGAGTTAATACATGAAATGACTTATTGCCTTCCTGGAGATCATAATCGAATCGGCCTTTCCTATCTCCAGCCTAAAACAAAAAATGATTTAAAAAAAAGAAGGACCATGATTGAACATTGGGCTAGACATACTCATGGAATGATGGGGAGAAGTCCGGATTACATGAATACGGTTATGATGAGCTTTGCTTCGTCAGCGGAGCTTCTAAAAGATAAAGAGAATTGCTTTCCTGAACATATACTAGATATGTATGAACAAGCTGCTAAGCATGACCTTTCCTTTACCCATACATTCATTACTCCGCAAGTGAACCGGTCACAGTCCTATTTTGGGCTAAGTGAAAAACCGATATCTGCTAAAGTCATTGATAGAACCGAAAAAGGTTTAATGATTCATGGCGCACGACTGCTTGCCACACAAGGCGGGTTGACCGATGAAATCTTGGTTTTTTCAGCGCCTAAATTTTTCTTTGAAACAGATGAAGCTTATGCTTTTTCAATCCCTTCTAATACAAAAGGCGTAAAATTCATCACAAGAGAATCATTTGTATTAAGCGACTCTTCCTTTAATCATCCCTTAAGCTCAAGGTATGAAGAAATGGATTCAATTGTGGTTTTTGATCATGTGTTAGTGCCGTGGAATCGTGTGTTTTTTTACGATAATGTGGAAGCAGCTAAAGATTTTATGACAAAAAGCTCTTTTCATGCCTTTACCTTTCACCAGGTTGTCATTAGGCAAATGATAAAAATTGAATTTCTATTAGGTGTTGCACAGCTTCTTGTCGACACCATTAATGTTTCCGAATATCAGCACATCCAAGAAAAGCTCTCAGAAATCATTGTGGGATTGGAAACAATCAAAGCCCTCATTGACAAATCGGAAAATGATGCTCAGTTAGATGAATTCGGCTATATGCGCCCCTGTTTAATTCCTCTTCAAGTCATCAGTACGATCATTCCTAAGCTATATCCTCGATTTACTGAAATCATACAATTAATTGGAGCTAGCGGAATGGTGACACTGCCTACCGAAAATGCATTTGACTCAGAGATACGGGAAGATCTTGACCAATATCTTCAAGCAACCAATACAAATGCTGAAGAACGTGTGAAAATTTTCCGTTTGGCATGGGATTTAACAATGAGTTCATTCGGAACTAGACAAACTCACTACGAAAGATATTTTTTCGGAGATCCTATTCGGATTTCAAGCAGGCTGTATACCAGTTATCCAAAGCAGGAGCAGTTGAACATGATTAAAACATTTTTACATGCAGATACAGAACAATAAAAAAACAGCGGGAAAAGATCCGCTGTTTCGTATTTTTTATTCAGGAAACTGAACATGGCCCGGTACTGTATAGGCTTTGGACGTTCCGCTTTCAGGCAGCTTTGGAATGGTGTCTTTCACAACTTTTCCGCGGATGTCAGTCATTCTGACTTTGAGAGAGCCTGTACCTAAATTCGTACTCACAAAATGGTTATAGTCCATTTTCTCCATGTTGATCCACTTACCATCCTTTTCATATTCCATTTTCATAACAGGATACTTGTGATTTCTGACTTGGATTGCTGCCCACCACCTGCTGCTGCCTTCTTTGATCCGGTACGTGAAATTGCCGGTGATTGGGGCTTTGACAACACGCCATTTAATATTGATTTTTCCGTCTTTCATATTGCCGATTTTACGGAAGGCATTAGGTGACAGATCAAGAGCTCCCCGAGCGCCTTCGGGATAAAGATCAGTAACATATACGGTTGTTTTCCCTTTTGGCCCTTCAACTTCCAAATAAGAGCCGGCAAGTGCCGCTTTTACTCCTCCGTAATTGAGATCCGCCGGATTTATTGCAGTAATCTCCATATCGGAAGGAATGGGATCCAGCAGGAAAGCTCCTCCTGAATAACCTGACCCTGTATACGTTGCATAACCTTCATGCAGGTCGTCATATGCTGCCGAAGCTTGCGGGGAAAAACAGAAGATCGTCAACAAAACCATACCAACAAATGCACTCATGATCTTTTTCATATTTGGTCCTCCTCAAACCAGACTTTAAATGAGAATCATTATCATTATAAGACTCAATCCATCTGGTTTGAAAGAGGAAATAGATTCATAGATGATTTTAAGGCAAATTCACTATCATTCATATATCAAATGTAGGTACTTATGAAAAAGCCAATACAAATGAACGAATGTGCACTTCAGCCGAATGTCTTATTTTTCCCTCTCAAAATTCGCATTTCAATAACGAAATGAAACAGGCTGTTGGCCTGATAACAGCTATACAGGAAAAGCTATTTTTCCCCGCTCAGTTTCAACTTAGCTGTCATCATGATGCCAAAGATCAGCACAATCGGAACCCAAATAATGAAGTGATAAAAATCAGGCTCAGCCAGAGCAACAATAATAGCCCCTACACAATACAAAATAATAGCCAGTGCTCTTAACACAGTATCTCTTAAGAAAGTCTTCTTTTGCTTCTTAAAAAACAAACGGCCGGATATATCCTCTAAAAGAGAAGCCAAAGTGCCGGTCAACACAGTTGAAGAAATACCTGCAATCCCCAGTTTTTTTGCTGCTGTAGTTTGAATCCCCATAGAAATGCTCATGAGTATAATTAGAATGTGCACAGGAACAAATGCCCGGTAAAAAGAAAGACAAGCAAAGACAAACAAAATGAATGCTTCAAGTGCGAGGGCTTTTGTCACAGCAGAAGGCCAAAGGGTATTTTCCGCCTTTCCGACCATCAATGTAGCAATGATCACGCCGCATATAAATCCGATTAGCGCAGTCAAGGAATTAAAAACAGTGACCTGAATGGATTTGCCGATAGCTAACCCCAATAATACAATGTTTCCAGTCATATTAGCTGTGAACACATGTCCCAGGCTTAAATACCCGATTACATCCACGATTCCAGCTGTTAAACATAAAAGTGATAGCAAGGTGTTTCGATAAGCTGCTGCAGTCAACGGTGTATCAATCCTTTCTTCTATTTCAATTGTTAGTATGTCTTTTGGCGCAATCTCTATTTTTTAAGTAACCCAACATTAATTAGGAAGATAGAACCTATCATTCCTTTCCATTAACTGTAATAATAATCCCCGCAAGGAAATGATTAAAATTGAAAGGAAGCATATTGTGATGAAACGACTTTGTTTATGGTTCACCGTCTTTAGCTTGTTTTTGGTTCTCTTGCCTGGAAAAGCATTAGGTGCAGTCGATTTTCCGAATACCTCAACAAATGGCCTTTTAGGTTTTGCCGGAAATGCCAAAAATGAAAAAGGCATCTCTAAAACGGGCACAACGGGTGGAAAAAACGGGCAGATTGTTTACATTCAAAGCGTAAATGATTTAAAAACCCATCTAGGAGGATCCACTCCGAAAATTTTAGTGCTTCAAAATGATCTTTCCGCATCTGCGAAAACAACAGTTACCATTGGCTCAAATAAAACACTCGTGGGCTCTTACGCGAAAAAAACGCTGAAAAATATTTATTTAACAACTTCATCAGCTTCTGGAAATGTCATTTTTCAAAATTTAACGTTTGAACACAGTCCGCAGATTAACGGAAATAATGATATCCAGCTTTATTTAGATTCCGGTATGAACTATTGGATTGATCATGTCACATTCTCAGGTCATAGCTATAATGCAAGCGGAACCGATTTGGACAAACTCGTGTATATCGGAAAATCCGCAGATTATATCACGATCAGCAACTCAAAATTTGCGAATCATAAATACGGTTTGATTTTAGGATACCCGGATGATTCTCAGCATCAATATGACGGCTACCCCCACATGACAATCGCCAATAATTATTTTGAGAACTTGTATGTTAGAGGCCCAGGTCTGATGAGATACGGTTACTTTCATGTTAAAAACAATTACAGCAATAATTTTAACCAGGCGATTACAATTGCTACAAAAGCAAAAATATATTCCGAATATAATTACTTTGGGAAAGGCAGTGAAAAAGGCGGCATCCTTGACGACAAGGGCACTGGTTATTTCAAAGACATAGGCAGCTATCCATCACTCAACAAGCAAACCTCTCCGCTGACTTCTTGGAATCCCGGGTCAAACTATAGCTATCGTGTCCAAACGCCGGAATATACAAAAGAATTTGTCACGAAATATGCCGGATCACAAAGTACAACTCTGGTATTTGGCTACTGATATAAAAGAGGCCCTGCGTTAAAAACGCTGTGCCTCATTTTATACTTATAGGCTATTTTTAAGCGATCCTTGTAACTCCTTCAAGATCCAGCGTCGGTCAAACTAAAAAGCATATGTTTTTTTCTACATAACTTCTTAAATGGCTTTCTTATTATACCAGTTTATCGCAAGTAAAAAGAAATCATTGTTCTGAACCTGTATTAAATGAACGTTCGTCCCACAAACTATTCAAAAACCCCTAAAAAGGATGATGGATATGTGCGGCAGGTTTACTTTGTACTCTGCATTTGATGATATTATTGACCAGTTTGACATCGATCAATTTTTTCCTAAAGGTGAATACCAGCCAAGCTATAATGTCGCACCATCACAAAACATCCTTGCAATCATCAATGATGGATCAAATAATCGCTTAGGCAAGCTTAGATGGGGACTTATTCCACCTTGGGCAAAAGATGAAAAGATCGGTTATAAAATGATCAATGCTCGAGCCGAAACAATTACCGAGAAACCGGCCTTTCGAAGACCGCTTGTCAGCAAACGCTGCATCATACCAGCAGACAGTTTTTATGAATGGAAACGGCTTGATTCCAAAACCAAAATCCCAATGCGGATCAAATTGAAATCATCTGCTCTTTTTGCGTTTGCTGGCTTATATGAAAAGTGGAGCACACATCAAGGATACCCTCTTTATACCTGCACCATCATAACAACTGAGCCTAATGAGTTCATGAAAGATATACACGACCGAATGCCGGTTATATTGGCCCATGATCATGAAAAGGAGTGGCTTAACCCCCAAAATACAAGCCCTGATTATCTGCAAAGTTTGCTGCTACCTTATGATGCTGATGACATGGAAGCATACCAGGTTTCATCATTAGTAAATTCACCTAAAAATAATTCAGCTGAGCTTCTTGATGCAGAAAATCATATGTAGTGATTGAAATTCTCTAGCAAGAACTTGTCAAATAGCTTTGTCCTTAGGTGCCAATCCCTTTAGTAAT
>NZ_JAVAXX010000036.1:0-37902 GCF_042709275.1 Bacillus sp. LR_5
ATATTGAAGGAATTGCCTAAACAATTCTTCGCTTCTCTGGTGCAGAAAGTGAACCGAAAGCTCGCAGAAGGACATGACGTTATCAATCTAGGACAGGGAAATCCAGATCAGCCGACTCCTGAACATATTGTCGAGGAGATGAAACGAGCTGTTGCTGATCCTGAGAATCATAAATATTCTTCTTTTCGCGGCTCATACCGTCTGAAGTCAGCGGCTGCTGCATTTTACAAAAGAGAATACGGCATTGATCTGGATCCGGAAACCGAAGTCGCTGTATTATTCGGCGGAAAAGCCGGTCTAGTCGAGCTCCCGCAATGCTTGTTGAATCCCGGTGATACGATTTTAGTTCCCGATCCGGGTTATCCTGATTACTGGTCGGGTGTCACACTTGCAAAAGCAAAGATGGAAATGATGCCGCTCGTAAAGGACAGGGCGTTTCTCCCTGATTACAGCAGCATAACCGCTGAAGTAAGGGAACAGGCGAAATTGATGTATTTGAATTATCCGAATAATCCTACCGGAGCTGTTGCTACTTCCGAGTTCTTTGAAGATACCGTGCGTTTTGCGACTGAAAACGGAATCTGCGTCGTTCACGATTTTGCTTACGGCGCTGTAGGATTTGACGGCTGCAAGCCTTTAAGCTTTTTGCAGACTGAAGGTGCGAAGGATATCGGAATTGAAATTTACACGCTGTCAAAAACGTATAATATGGCAGGATGGCGGGTTGGCTTTGCCGTCGGAAACGCTTCGGTCATTGAAGCGATCAATCTTTATCAAGACCATATGTTTGTCAGTCTTTTCAGAGCGACTCAGGAGGCTGCAGCAGAGGCACTGTTAGCCGATCAGACGTGTGTGGCAGAGCAAAATGCCAGGTATGAGAGCAGGAGAAACGCTTGGATCACGGCATGCCGGGAAATCGGCTGGGATGTAACAGCTCCCGCAGGTTCTTTTTTTGCATGGCTGCCTGTGCCTGAAGGCTATACTTCAGAGCAGTTCTCAGATCTTTTGCTGGAAAAAGCGAATGTGGCAGTTGCGGCTGGAAACGGCTTCGGTGAATATGGCGAGGGCTACGTCAGAGTCGGACTTTTAACAAGTGAAGAAAGACTTAAGGAAGCCGCTTATCGAATTGGCAAACTGAACCTGTTTACCCAAAAAAGCATTGACAAGACCTTATAACGATGGGATAATTCAAAATAATTTATAAAATCTATATTTTCTTATCAAGAGCAGGCAGAGGGACGAGCCCGATGAAGCCCGGCAACCGACTTATAAAGCACGGTGCTAATTCTTGCAGCTAGCGGCTGAGAGATAAGATTCGGACGAGAAACGAAACCTCTTTAGACGCGATTGCAGTTTGAAGAGGTTTTTTGATATGGATGAAAATGAAAGGAGCTCTGGCATGAGTGAGTTATTAGCGACATATCTCCTGACCGAACCGGGAGCCGATACAGAGAAGAAAGCAGAACAAATCGCAACAGGATTGACAGTAGGCTCCTGGACTGATCTGCCCCTTGTAAAACAGGAGCAAATGCAAAAGCACAAGGGGCGTGTGATAAAAGTTGAGGAGAGAGAGGGAACTCCTGCATCAGAAAAACAAGCGGTCATCACAATTGCCTATCCTGAAATCAATTTCTCTCAGGATATTCCGGCTTTGCTGACAACAGTGTTTGGCAAGCTGTCGCTGGACGGAAAAATCAAATTAATCGATCTTCACTTCTCTGAAGCATTTAAGCGTGCACTGCCGGGACCGAAGTTTGGCGTATACGGCATCCGGAAGCTGCTGGGAGAGTTTGAGAGACCGCTGTTAATGAGCATATTTAAAGGCGTAATCGGAAGGGACCTGAGTGATATTAAAGAACAGCTCCGGCAGCAGGCGCTTGGCGGAGTTGACTTGATTAAAGACGATGAAATTTTCTTTGAGACAGGTCTAGCGCCTTTTGAAACAAGAATTGCAGAAGGAAAGCAAATATTGAAAGAAACGTATGAGCAAACCGGACATAAAACGCTGTATGCGGTGAATTTGACTGGACGTACGGCTGATCTGAAAGACAAAGCGAGACGCGCCGCCGAGCTGGGAGCGGATGCGCTTTTGTTTAATGTCTTTGCTTACGGCTTGGACGTTATGCAAGGCCTTGCAGAAGATCCTGAAATCCCAGTTCCGATTATGGCGCATCCAGCAGTCAGCGGAGCGTTTACGTCTTCTCCGTTTTACGGTTTTTCTCACGCTCTTTTACTCGGAAAATTAAACCGATATTGCGGTGCTGACTTCAGCCTCTTTCCGTCTCCATATGGTTCGGTTGCGCTTCCAAGAGCAGATGCACTGGCGATTCATGAAGAATGTGTGAGAGAGGATGCTTTTAACCAAACATTTGCTGTTCCGTCAGCAGGCATTCATCCCGGCATGGTTCCGCTATTAATGCGTGATTTCGGCATAGACCACATTATTAACGCCGGAGGAGGCGTACATGGACATCCGAACGGTGCCCAAGGCGGGGGGCGAGCGTTCAGAGCCATTATTGATGCGGTCCTAGAGGCCCAGCCGATTGATGAAAAAGCCGAACAATGCAAGGATCTTAAGCTTGCGCTAGATAAATGGGGAAAGGTTGAAGCCGTATGACGACTCGAAAACCTTTTATTATTTGTGATTTTGACGGAACAATCACGATGAACGACAACATTATAAATATCATGAAAACATTTGCTCCCCCAGAGTGGGTGGCATTAAAAGACGGCGTACTTTCCAAAACGCTGTCGATCAAGGAAGGTGTCGGGCGGATGTTCGGCCTTCTGCCCAGCCGTTTAAAAGAAGAGATTACAAGTTTTGTATTGGAAGATGCAATAATCAGGGAAGGCTTTCGGGAATTTGTAGCATTTATCAATGAGCACGAGATTCCGTTTTATGTCATAAGCGGTGGAATGGACTTTTTTGTATATCCTTTGCTTGAAGGCATTGTGGAGAAAGACCGCATTTATTGCAACCATGCTTCATTTGACAATGACTATATCCATATTGACTGGCCTCATTCCTGCAAGGGCACATGCAGCAATCAATGCGGGTGCTGTAAGCCGTCGGTCATCCATGAACTTTCTGAACCGAACCAATATATCATCATGATCGGTGATTCGGTTACAGATGTGGAGGCAGCAAAGCTGTCTGACCTATGCTTTGCAAGGGATTATTTATTAAACGAATGCCGGGAGCAAAACCTCAATCATCTTCCGTATCAAGATTTTTATGAGATAAGAAAGGAAATTGAGAATGTAAAGGAGGTACAGGAATGGCTGCAAAACAAGAACGCTGGCGAGAGCTCGCTGAAGTAAAACGGGAATTGGCAGAGAGAGATTGGTTTCCGGCGACTAGCGGCAATCTGTCAATTAAGGTTACAGATGATCCTTTAACATTTCTCGTCACTGCAAGCGGAAAAGATAAACGCAAAGAGACGGTTGAAGATTTTCTGCTGGTTGATCAAAACGGAGAGCCTGCTGAAAGCGGGCATTCTCTGAAACCGTCAGCAGAAACGCTTTTGCATACACATTTGTACAATAAAACCAATGCCGGATGCTGCCTGCATGTCCATACGGTAAACAATAATGTGATTTCAGAGTTATACGGAGACCAAAAGAAAATCACATTCAAAGGGCAGGAAATTATAAAAGCACTCGGCTTGTGGGAAGAGAACGCAGAAGTGACCGTTCCGATTATAGAAAATCCGGCACATATCCCGACGCTTGCGGCACTGTTTGCGGAAGAGATTTCAGAAGATTCAGGAGCTGTTCTGATCCGAAATCATGGTATTACGGCTTGGGGGAGAACAGCATTTGAGGCAAAAAGAGTGCTTGAAGCGTATGAATTTTTGTTTAGCTACCATTTGAAATTGAAAACACTCCAGCATCAGCTGGTTAAATAAAAGGAGGAATTGAAATGGCTACAATTCGAATTCATGATGAGGCAAATACAACGATTGAAAATCAAGAGGAAGTGGCAAGATTTCTGGACAGTCAAGAGGTTATTTATGAGCAATGGGATATCACGAAACTTCCGGAACATCTCTCAGAGAAATATGATCTGACAGAAGAAGAAAAACAGCAAATTCTTGATACCTTCGAAACTGAAATTAAAGATATCTCAACCCGCCGCGGCTATAAAGCACAGGATGTTATTTCATTGTCAGACAGCAATCCGAAACTTGATGAACTGCTTGAAAACTTTAAAAGAGAGCATCACCATACAGACGATGAGGTTCGTTTTATTGTAAGCGGACACGGTATTTTTGTCATTCAAGGCAAGGACGGAACGTTTTTTGATGTCCGTTTAAACCCTGGAGATTTAATCTCCGTGCCTGAGAATATCCGCCATTACTTCACGCTTCAGGAGGACCGCAAAGTTGTCGCGGTGAGAATTTTTGTCACAACTGAAGGCTGGGTTCCTATTTATGAAAAAGACAGCGTGAATCAATAAGCATGAGATAGCCCCGTTCATCGAACGGGGCTTTTTATATTTATTGCAAACGCCACTTTTCATACTGTGACAGTTCTTTTTTAATCAGTGTCCAAATCAAACCTAAAACAGCTGCATCGTCAATGAACCCAAGACCGAGGATTACGTCTGGAATGATATCGAGCGGCATGACGATATACAGGATTGCGGCAGTTAACAGCAAAAGTGTTTTAACCTGTGAACGAGGGTAGTCGCCATTTCGCCAATCGCGAAGCATCTGAAAAAAAGTAGTGATGTGCTGAATACATTTTTTTCGGTTTTTCCTCTTCAAAATTGCTTTTCCGCCTGCCGCTCCGAGCATAATTGCTTTCTTTTTCTTCATTGGGCATACCTCCTGCCTGGCGGCGTGTTTAAGATATTCTTCACCTGGGTATTATTCTTCTAATCCTATCAATATATCTATTATACCCGAAAAATTAACTTATTTAATGAAAATATGTTTACAAATAAAGTATAATCTGTAATAATGCACAATAACCCAATCAAACTTGTTTCCTATTTCTTAGCGGCGAGGGGTGAAGTGAATGGGCGGTTCTTCTGAACAAGAAAGATTGTTGGTGTCTATTGATGAAAAAAGAAAGTTAATGATAGATGCCGCTAGAAAGCAGGGATTTACAGGGCATGACACGATCAGACACAGTCAGGAGCTGGATTGTTTAATAAATGAATATCACCAGCTCATGCAAGAAAACGAACATTCTCAAGGGATTCAAGGCCTTGTAAAGAAATTAGGCTTGTGGCCCCGCAGAGATGTTATGCCAGCATATGATGCAAATAAATAGCGGCGCTGTCAAATGCATATATAAAGAGAGAGCTTTTCAGAAGCGCTCTTTTTTTCTGGAAAAATTCATATGAAAGAGGGAACTGATGAAAGAACTGGCGATTCTCATTACTGAAATGGTCAATCAATTTCATGACGCTTTTATCTCATTATGCGGAATGTTTGGCATTCATTTAACAGACAAAGAAATGCATTTTTGGGTGATCGGCATTTTTGGCATAATCTTTTTCGGCGTCACTCACGCTGTGTTTTCATGGCTTTCTAAATGGAGCATGACAGCCTTGTCCTTTATCTATACCGTTACAGTGATCATTGTTATCGTATTTGCGATTGAAATTCAGCAAAAAGTGACGGGGAGAGGGAACATGGAGTTTTTAGATGCCACGGAAGGGTTAAAGGGTTTTTTAGTATTCTTTATGTTTTTTTTGCTTCTGAAATTGCTGTTTCGCTTCATCAAAATACTCTTTTCTGGCAGAACAGCAAGCAAGTCGACTGGCAATCCACGGTCACGAAGATAAAAAACCCTCCTGACACGGTCAGGGGGGCTATGAAGCGGATACGGGGAGGGTGATCGTCACCTCTGTGCCTCTTCGCACTTCACTTTCGATATGAATAGAGCCACCGTACATCAGAACGATCCGTTTACATACGACAAGGCCGAGACCGGTTCCTTTTTCTTTAGAAGTAACAAAGGGAAGGAAGATATGATCCAGCATTTCCTGAGAAATCCCTTCACCGTTATCCACAACTTTGATAATGGCCTTTTTATCCAAAGCTCCCACTGAGATCGTCAGTTTGCCTCCTTCAGGCATTGACTCGAGGCCATTTTTTGCTACATTTAAAATCACTTGTTTAATATGATCTTTGGTGCATTTTACGAGCAAAGGCTGCTCAGTTAAATACTGTAATTCGACTTCAACATTGTATAGGTTGCCCTCAGAATAGATGATCGGCATAATTTCACCGATAATATCCTGGAGCGAGTTCAGCTCCCATTTTTCAGCTGTCGGCTTGCCGAGAACGAGAAACTCACTCACAATTTGATTAATGCGCTTTATCTCTTGTTCGATAATGGAGAAGTAAAGCTGATCTTCTTCACCTTTATATTTCTTTTGCAACAGCTGAATAAAGCCGCTTATGCCGGTGAGCGGGTTACGGATTTCATGGGCTGTGCTGGCAGCAAGCGTTCCGATCAGCTCTAATTTTTGCGCCTCATTTTCTGAGCGCTCCAGCTGTGTCTGCCGCTTCAGCAAATAATACAGCACGAGAATAAAAAGGATATTCAGCAGAACAATACTACATGAAAGCGGAAGCACAAGGCTTTTCGTCAGTTCTTCTATTGTAACCGGGTTCGGATATACTTTCATATTCCAGCTGATATCATCCAGATATCCGCTGACAGGTTTCTGATCTATTGCATGTGAGGCCTGTCCGCTCGTAAAAATTATTTTTCCGTCTTGATTCACAACTTCAATATAAACATCAGGGCTAAGTAAGTTAATGAGATTTTTCAGATAATCAATTTGAATAGCTGCGACAAGATAATTTGTCACATTTCGTTTTGAGTCCAAAACAGGGACACAAATTGTAAAAATCGGCTGGCCTGTAATTCTGCTCGAATAACTATCTGAAATGACTGTCTTTTTTGTTTCCTTCGCTTTTGTAAAAAAAGATCTGTCGGCCAGGTTTACTTTCATTTTTAACTCTGTTGTGCTTGCGGTGACGTCTCCTTTGGCATTTAGAAAATAGAGACCGGAAAATCTCGGCTCTGAATCAAAGGTTTTTTCCAAAATCGACTGCATTTTCTTTATATCAACCGGTCTGTCGATTGCGATGGACAAGGAAGTCATTCTCGCCTCTGTTTCTCCGATTAAATAATTGATTTTGTTGCGGTGAAGGTTCAGCATTACACTCGCTTCTTGCTTATGTTCTGCAGCTATAGTATCTTTTTCTTTTTCATATACGAAAAAGCTGATGACGATTGCCGGAATCACGACCAGTATAATATAAAGTTTGACTCTCCCGCAGGCGCCTTTTAGTATTTTCAATTTGCATCGCTCCAACATACACCTGATTAGAGGTATTATATCATTGTTTCTTCTTCTTTAATAAGAAAAAATAACCAAAAAAATTAGAAAAAGATGTTGAGCAGCTTATAATATAAAAAAGAAGAGAAATATTGGAAAGATTTTTATTGACATTTCGGTCTTTGTTTATTAATGTTTCTCTGTAACGGTTTCTAAAAGGATGATTGAGACATGACAGAAAAATCACTGAAGTTATTTATCGTGCTGTCGCGCGCGTATCGGTCCATTAACGATCATATGAATAAGCATATTCATAAGCATGGACTAAACCCGACTGAATTTGCTGTGCTAGAGCTGTTGTACCATAAAGGCGATCAGCCGCTGCAGCAGATAGGAGATAAAATTCTCTTGGCTAGCGGGAGCATCACATACGTTGTAGATAAGCTGGAACAAAAAGAACTCCTCATTCGGAAAGCGTCTCCTACAGACAGACGTGTGACATTTGCACAAATTACTGAAAAAGGCATCGGTCTTTTGAATGATATTTTTCCTGATCACGCTGCTGAAATTGATGAAATGATCAGCGTATTAAGCGAAGAAGAGGTAGAGATGTGCACGGAAATGTTAAAAAGAGTAGGATTAAACGCAAAACAGTTTCATAATAAGTAAAAAAAGGAAGCCTGATATGTCACAGGCTTCCTTTTTAACTATTTTTCATTTGTTTCCGCTGCGCCTCTCGGCAAGATGAGAACTTCAACACGCCGGTTTTTGCTTCGGCCTTCCGCTGTTTTGTTGGAAGCAACCGGTTTATACTCACCATACCCCTTGGCACTGAATACTTTTGCATCGAGCTTAGGGTTTTCAATCAGTAGCCCCATAAAGTTTACCGCTCTCATGACGCTTAAATGCCAGTTTGATTGGAATTCAGAATTTTTAATTGGCATATTATCAGTATGTCCGCTAATAATGATATTTCTTGGCGGATTAATCACAAGAAGATTTGAAATCTCTTTTGCAAGCGGAACATCTTCCTTACGGATGGTCGCTTTCCCAGAATCAAAGAAGATACTGTCTTTAATCGTAATCAGAAGGCCTTCACTAGTCATCTTCGTTTCCAGCTGATGTTCCAGCTTTTTATCTTTGATGAACTTTTCCACCTGGCTCTTCACATTTTCAAGTTCTTTTTGATCAGCGGCTTTTTCTTTTTCTTTCTTGTTTTTCTCTTTCTCTTCTTTATCCTTTTCAACTTCATCGATTCCGTCTGACTCGTTTTCTGGAGGGGTGACACTGGAGTAGTCCATTACGCCGGTGCCACCTGTAAAGACTTCATTAAATGATTTTGAAAGCATCTGAAACTTAGCTGCGTCAATCGAGCTGCTCGCGTACAGCACAATAAATAATGCCAGGAGAAGAGTAAGGATGTCGGCGTAAGGGACGAGCCATGATTCATCAACGTGTTCGTCCTCATGCTTCTTCTTCTTTTTTCTCGCCATTTTGCGCCTCTCCTTGTTCTGCAAATTTCAAGCGGTCCTTCGCAGGAAGATACATTAAAAGCTTTTGTTCGATGACTTTCGGTGCCTGTCCTTCTAAAACGGATAAAACACCTTCAATCATGACCTCACGCAGTTTTACTTCTTGTTTTGATTTGCGTTTTAATTTATTTGCGAAAGGATGCCATAATACATATCCCGTAAAGATACCGAGAAGGGTGGCGACAAAGGCTGCACTGATAGCGTGTCCAAGCTCATCTGTATTGTCCATATGAGAGAGGGCGGCAATCAGTCCGATTACAGCGCCTAGTACTCCAAGTGTCGGCGCGTACGTTCCCGCCTGTGTAAAAATAGCGGCTCCGGCTTGGTGCCTGTCCTCCATCGCTTCGACTTCCTCTGTCATGATATCTCTGATAAATTCCGCACTTTGCCCGTCAACAGCCATGCTGAGCCCGTTTTTCAGGAAAGCGTCATCTACATCCTCAATGCTTGCTTCTAAAGCAAGCAGGCCTTCACGGCGTGCAAGCTGGGCCCATTCAGAGAACATAGGAATGAGCTCCTCTATCGTCAGCTGTTTGTTTTCTTTAAATAACACTCGGAACAGCGCAGGCACTTTTTTAATTTCTTTTGTTGGGAACGCAATAACGACTGCTGAGATTGTCCCGGCGATAATAATTAAAATGGCAGCTGGGTTTGCAAGCGCGCTGAAACTGACGCCTTTCAGAACCATCCCCACGCTCAATGCCACAAAAGCAAGAATAATACCTATTAACGAAGTTTTATCCATAGTTTTCACCAAATCCTTTTTTACTAGCTTGTCTATGGTTAATATCGGTTTTGGTGCCCGGAACTTTAGGGACATTGTGAATTTGTTCATGAAATATTCAAGGAAGAGGCATAGTAGGGAGAAATAAACAAAAACGGGCCTTTCGAAATTGAAAAGCCCGAGAGTTTAGCGGTATTGAATTTGGCAGTTTGTTTGCAAGCTGTCCTTCAGGCGGTTTTCATATAATAATAGAAATAAATATTCACTGTATATAAACATGTTCCATCCCTCCTTAAGAAAAGTGTAAAGGATGAAGGGAAGTAACGCTTCGGGGGAAGGAACGGTATTTTCTCAGTAAAGAGTATGAATCCGCAAAAAAGCGGCTTCCTAAATAGGAAACCGCTGATTATTATTTCGCTTGCACTTTGATTGTATGATCTTCTGCAATGACGTGAAAACTTGTGATCTCGCTATTGTCAAGCAGCAGATCGGTCATTTTATCCTCAATCCATTCTTGGATGGTTCTTCTGAGCGGACGTGCGCCGAATGAAGGGTGGTAGCCCAGCTCAGCGATTATTTCTTTCGCTTCGTCTGTCACACTCAAGCTGATGCCGCGTTCTGACAATGTTTCTTCAAGTTCTCCAAGCAGCAGGCTGACGATTTTGACCAAATGTTCTTTTTCCAGTGAGCGGAACTCAATAATGCTGTCAAAACGGTTGAGGAACTCAGGTTTAAAGAACATGCTCAGTGAATCAATCAATGTTTGTTCTTCGATTACACTGTCATCTGATTGGAAACCGACTTTCGTTTGTTTCTCACCAGCACCCGCGTTGCTTGTCATGATAATCACAGTGTCTTTAAAGCTTACGGTTCTGCCTTGGCTGTCTGTCAGACGGCCGTCCTCCATAATTTGCAGGAACATATGCTGAACGTCAGGGTGTGCTTTCTCAATCTCATCGAGCAACACGATGCTGTATGGATTGCGGCGCACTTTTTCTGTTAATTGCCCAGCTTCCTCATGGCCGACATATCCAGGCGGTGAACCGATGATTTTAGATACGGCGTGTTTCTCCATGTATTCGCTCATATCGAGTCGGATGATAGCGTCTTTTGTGCCGAATAATTCATCTGCCAGCGTTTTAGAAAGTTCTGTTTTCCCTACGCCGGTAGGGCCGACAAAGAGGAAGGAGCCGACTGGTCTGTTTTTGGATTTTAATCCGGCGCGGCTTCGTCTTACCGCTTTTGCCACTTTTTGAACAGCGGCTTCTTGTCCGATCACGCGTTCACGAAGTTTTGCTTCAAGCTCTTTCATTTTTGTTTGTTCATCTGCCTGCAGTTTGCCGACAGGGATGCCTGTTTTTTGTTCAATGATATCCTGAATGTGCTCAGCTTTCACAGTGACAGCGGAATGAGCAGAAGAGCTGTTCAGCTTTTTCTCTAATGCAATTTCTTCATCACGGAGTTTTGCCGCCAGTTCGTAATTTTCTTCTTCCAAGGCTTTTGTTTTTTCGGCTTCAATCGCAGTTAAGCGTTCAGCCGCATCTTCGTCATTCAGCTCATCAATTAACAGATTGGCTTTTGAACCTGCTTCATCTAATAAGTCAATTGCTTTATCCGGCAGGTGTCTGTCCTGAATGTAGCGGGATGATAAAGTCACACATGCTTTGATTGCTTCATCACTGAATGTCACGCCGTGATATGCTTCGTATTTGTCTTTGATCCCTTGCAGAATGAGGATGGCCTGTTCAATTGAAGGCTCCTGCACCATGACAGGCTGAAAACGTCTTTCCAGCGCGGCATCTTTTTCGATTTGACGGTATTCTTTCAGTGTTGTCGCACCGATGACTTGCAGTTCGCCTCTGGCAAGGGCAGGTTTAAGAATGTTGCCTGCGTCCATTGATCCTTCAGCAGAGCCAGCGCCAACGAGAAGATGAATTTCATCAATGAACAGAATGACATTTTTTCGTTCTTTCAGCTCAGTGATCAGCTGTTTCATTCTCTCTTCAAATTGGCCTCTGATCCCTGTGTTTGCAACAAGGGATGCAACATCAAGCAAGTAAAGCTCTTTGTTTTTCAGTTTGTTTGGAACATCACCTTCAGCAATTTTTAAAGCAAGTCCTTCGGCGATGGCGGTTTTCCCTACACCCGGCTCACCAATGAGAACTGGATTGTTTTTGTTGCGGCGGTTCAGAATTTCGATCACGCGCGCCACTTCTTCATCACGGCCGATGACGGGGTCAATGAGACCTGCTTTTGCACCGTTTGTAATATTTTGAGCCAGCTCATCAAGCAATCCTTTTTTCTCGCCTTGTTTTGCTGCACTATGTTCTTTCGGTTGGAATGCTTGTTCAAATGGAAAACCGAAAGATTGAGGACCCATGCTCATTGAGGGTTTACGAGTCAGTTCGTTATAGCAGGTTTCACATAGAACCATATGTTTATGAACGGAATTTATTTGCATGTTAAGGCGAATCGTCGCCTCGTTTTGATGACAATGTTGACAACGCATTTGCCAAAACCTCCTTAAAAGTTTGATCTTCTTTGACCAATGAATGTGAATAAAAAGGTCGTTTGGATTTGACCTTCTTTGACTATTAGTATACGGCAAACTTAACGGCTTTCAAAACAATTTGCTCAGAGCAGTCTGACTATTTGACTAACTTTGACCAATTGGTTTTTAAAAAAGGCCGGTTCATTTGACCAACTTTGATTAATAGTATACTCTGACCATCTTTGACTTTCAAGTCTTTTGCGTAAAAAATTTTTGATTTGTTTACACAGTAAAACATGTTTTCTTCGTCTTTTCAAGGAACTTGTCTCATAGGTTATAAAAAGGCATATATGGACAAAACTGCGGTTCGTTCGGAGGGGAGAAATGGAACAATCAAAAGGGTCTGCAAGTCAGCTTGCTTTTGTGTATGTCGGTACAGTAGTCGGAGCTGGATTTGCGACTGGCAGGGAAATTGTTGAGTTTTTTCTGAAGTTCGGCTGGTTCGGTTTATTCGGTATTATCATCAGCGGCGGGATGTTTACGTTTTTGGGGGCCAAGCTGATGATCATTTCAAAGCGAATCAATGCCAAGTCATATCAAGAAATGAATATATTTTTGTTCGGTGCGACAGCTGGGCGGATTATCAATGTGTTTATGCTGTTTGTTCTCCTCGGTGTCACATCTGTTATGCTTTCTGGGGCAGGGGCGCTTTTTGAGGAGCAGCTGGGGATGTCTGCTCAGATTGGGATGCTGATTACAATCGGATTGAGCTTAATTGTGATGACTAAAGGGGTAAAAGGCATTTTCGGTGTCAATGTGTTTGTTGTTCCTCTTTTGATCATCTTTTCTATGATTGTGGTGGCCGACTCTTTTATTTTCAGCGAGTCGCGGAACGCAGCTCAGTGGGTCTGGCCACATCGCTGGGACTGGCTGTTGTCAGCGGTTTCTTACGGCGCTTTGAATTTATCGCTTGCCCAAGCGGTTTTGGTTCCACTGGCGAATGAAATGCCATCGGAAAAGGTGATAAAAAAAGGCGCTTTAGTTGGAGGCACGATGCTGACGATTGTGCTGTCCGCGAGTTTTCTGTCATTGTCGACACTCCCGGATGTATTTTTGTATGATATACCGATGGCTCAAGTGGTTTATCTCTTTGCGCGATCTGTCCATTTGATTTATTTGCTCATTATTTTCGGTGAAGTGTTCACATCAGTTATCGGCAATCTATATGGGTTGGAAAAACAAGTGCAGAGCTTTCTGCCAATGAAAAGCAAATATATCTTTGCAGCCATTATGATTACGGCTTATATCACGAGCCAAATTGGATACGGAAAGCTGATTTCAACGATTTATCCTTTGTTTGGCTATGTGAGTTTGGCCTTCATAGGCGCCCTGATTTGCAAAAAGTCTCCCCGGCGGCGCAGTTTGTAACATACATATATAATGAAGCGAGCCGTCATTGCAGAACGATGCTTGAACGGAAAGCTAGGGGCTGACTTTTTTTATTGTCAAGAAAAACAACATTATGGTAAGATAGCAGAAGTGAAAAATTGAAGAAAATCCGTACGATATGCGGGAGAGGTTCTAGCTACACCCTCTATAAAAAACTAAGGACGAGCTGTATCCTTGGATACGGCCTTTTTTATGTTTTTCTAGAGCACCTTCCGAAAAGGTGTTTTTTTGTGTAAATCAGCTGTAGCGATGTCTCTCGCCGAAAGTTTTTATTGCGGAGAAGGAGAGGAATCATGAAAAAAGAAAAAGCAATTGTCGTATTTAGCGGCGGTCAAGACAGCACCACATGCTTACTGTGGGCTCTAAAGGAATTCGAAGAAGTCGAAACGGTGACTTTTCATTACAATCAGCGTCATTCGCAGGAAATTGAAGTGGCAAAATCCATTGCAGAAAAGCTTGGTGTGAAAAACCATTTGCTCGATATGTCACTTTTAAATCAGCTTGCACCGAATGCTCTGACAAGAAATGATATTGATATAGAAGTAAAAGACGGCGAACTGCCATCCACATTTGTTCCGGGCCGCAATTTGGTATTCTTATCTTTTGCGTCTATTCTGGCATACCAAATTGGCGCGCGCCACATTATTACAGGAGTTTGCGAGACAGACTTCAGCGGTTATCCTGACTGCCGTGATGAATTCGTGAAATCTTGCAATGTAACAGTAAACTTGGCGATGGAGAAGCCGTTTGTGATTCATACGCCTCTCATGTGGCTGAATAAGGCAGAAACGTGGAAGCTTGCAGATGAGCTTGACGCGCTTGATTTTGTAAAAAACAACACGCTGACATGTTATAACGGCATCATCGCAGCCGGCTGCGGCGAATGTCCGGCATGCCACCTTCGTTCAAAAGGGTATGAAGAGTATATGGCGATGAAAGGAGAGCGTGCATAAATTGTTATCTCAAATTTATCCGCAGGCCCAGCATCCTTATTCATTTGAATTGAATAAGGACATGCACCTCTCAGCTGCTCATTTTATCCCTCGGGAAAGTGCTGGAGCGTGCAGCAGGGTTCACGGGCACACGTATACCGTAAATATAACAGTTGCCGGCGACGAACTTGACGATTCCGGCTTCCTTGTCAATTTCAGCGTACTCAAAAAACTGGTGCACGGAAACTATGATCATACGCTTTTAAATGATCATGAAGATTTTTCTCAGGACGACCGGTATTCGCTGCCGACAACTGAAGTCGTGGCGAAAACGATTTATGACAACGTACAGGCTTATTTAGACACATTGGAGAATAAGCCGAGCTGTGTACAGGTGTTTGTCCGTGAAACACCGACAAGTTACTGTGTCTACCGTCCGAAAAAGGGTGGTTTGAATGGCTAAAGGAATTCCTGTATTAGAAATATTCGGCCCGACGATTCAAGGAGAAGGCATGGTGATCGGACAGAAAACGATGTTCGTCCGTACAGCCGGCTGTGACTATTCCTGCAGCTGGTGTGACTCCGCCTTCACTTGGGACGGGTCTGCTAAAAAAGATATTCGCTGGCTGACGGCTGAGGAGATTTTTGCAGAGCTTAAGGACATTGGCGGAGACGCGTTTTCCCACGTGACGATCTCAGGCGGCAACCCGGCCCTGTTAAAGCAGCTGGATGCTTTTATCGAACTGCTGAAGGAAAATAACATCCGTGCAGCGCTCGAAACCCAGGGGACCGTTTATCAGGATTGGTTTACGCTGATTGATGATCTGACAATTTCTCCAAAACCGCCAAGCTCAAAAATGGTGACAAACTTTCAAAAGCTTGATCACATTTTGACTTCACTTAAAGAGAATAACAGACAGCATGCTTGCAGCTTGAAGGTAGTCATTTTTAATGATGAAGATCTGGAGTTTGCCAAAACGGTGCACAAACGTTACCCGGGAATCCCGTTTTATTTACAAGTCGGTAATGATGATGTGCATACGACAGATGATCAGTCACTGATTGCACATTTGCTTGGAAAATATGAAGCGCTTGTTGATAAGGTAGCTGTCGACGCGGAGCTGAATCTGGTCAGAGTGCTTCCGCAGCTCCACACCCTGTTATGGGGCAACAAACGCGGAGTATAATAGAAAGGAAGATAAATATGACGACAAGAAAAGAATCAGAATTAGAAGGTGTCACACTGCTTGGCAACCAAGGAACAAATTATTTGTTTGAATATGCGCCGGACGTGCTGGAATCCTTCCCGAATAAACATGTAAACCGTGATTACTTTGTAAAATTCAACTGTCCTGAGTTCACATCTTTATGCCCGAAAACAGGACAGCCTGACTTTGCAACAATCTACATCAGCTACATTCCTGATGAAAAAATGGTTGAAAGCAAATCATTAAAGCTGTATCTGTTCAGCTTCAGAAACCATGGTGACTTCCACGAAGACTGCATGAACATCATCATGAATGACTTGATCGAATTAATGGACCCGCGCTACATTGAAGTATGGGGCAAATTCACGCCAAGAGGCGGAATTTCCATTGACCCGTACACAAATTACGGAAAACCGGGCACGAAGTATGAGAAAATGGCCGAATACCGTATGATGAACCATGACTTGTATCCGGAGACGATTGATAATCGTTAATGAGAAGTCAACAAAATTAGGTAAGGTCACACTTGAAAATGGTTCATTTTATGGGGGAACGTGTGACTTTTATGCAATGAAAAATTGATCGTTCAGAAGTTATTTAAGGCGTACAAATGTGTACGTCTTTTTCTTTTTATGCACAAAAATAAACTATTAACTACGTCAGAAGGCTAGTCAAATCAAAGAAAAAGTGTTTTGTAAATCGCTTGCTTTTTCTGTGCTGGCGAGAGAAACGATTCATTTTCATTCTCTTACAATTTCATTTTGCAGGAAGCTATCACGTTATCTCGCACTTGAACATTTTTTATAGACTGGTACCGCGACAAATTATTTTACTTATACATACCAATAAAGTAGACATTAAAAGGTGAAAGAGAGGGCGAAAATGTGTGAAAATTCTTTTCCTCGAGAGTCATCCCATGTGGCTCTATGGTTTACCGAATGGGTTTAGGGAAGCAGGACATACCGTAATGATTTCGGGTCCTGTAAGTCGGGAAAATATCACTGAAATGATAGACGAATTTAAACCAGATCTAATAGTATCTATGGGATGGACACCAGAGCATTCAAGGGAAAAGCAAATCTGGATTCGCAACGCAACTAAAAAGGTGAATATCCCCCTTGTTTATTGGGCAACTGAAGACCCACTGCACACTCAAAACTTTACCATTCCGTTAATTAAAAAGATGAAACCGGATTTTGTTTTCACGGTTACGCCTTCTCTGTGTAAAACTTATGAAAGCATGGGGATTAAAGCAGCCCACTTAGACTTTGCCTATCACGAAAGTATACATCACCAGATTAAACCATTAGCAAAATACAGTTGTGATATAGCAGTGGTAGCTAATGCTTACCCTAATTTTCTTGAAGAACATCCGGAAGTGTTCCGTTCGTCCTCTTTAAAAACGCTTATTCGTCCTCTTATACGAAAGGGTATTCGCATTGATTTTTGGGGGAGAAATTGGGAAAACATGAGTAAATATATAGGAAGAGAAATTCCCCGCAATTGGATCCATGGATATCTTGATTATACTGAAGCGTATAAAGTTTACAGTTCAGCAAAAATCATTATCGGATTGCAAAACTGTGAAAGCCAACTTACGCAACGCACCTATGAGATTCTTGGTTCCGGGGGGTTTTTATTGACATCGGAAACACCAGCAGTTCGAGATAAATTCAAACCTGGTCGCGATCTTATCGTTTCTTCCTCACCCAAAGAAACATTGGAAAAGGTTAAATACTATTTGAATCATGATAGCGAGAGAAAAAAGATTCGGATAAACGGTAAAAAGGCTGTAAAGAAAGATTCCTATCGGCATAGAGCTGAGAAAATGATTGAGGTGCTAAAAAGCAGAGGAATCTTAAGAAACGTAGGGGAAACCATTCATTATGTAGATGTCCTCAAAGAAAAATACGAGATTCATCATGTTACTCTCGGTGAAACATTATCAAAAATTGCAAGGAAGTATAATGTTTCCCTTCAGCAGATCATGGAGCTTAATCATTTCAAATCGGATCAAATATATGCTGGACAAATTATTAAGATTAGAGAGAAACGGTCTAGAGATGTAAACAAATTTTTCTAAAGGAGAGTCATATGAATGAAGGGAAAAATACCTAAAACAAGAAATCAAGCGAATAAAGTAAAAAGAACGCCTCGTTATATGGAATTTCCCGTAACATATGAAGTTTATCATGTGGAATCTGGCGATACATTATGGACGATTTCCAAATCCTTTAATATTCCGGTACAACAACTTATGAATCTTAATAAAATTTCTTCAGATAGAATTTATCCAGGACAAATTATAAAGATAAGAGAAAGATAATCTTTGAGGTTTCGGAAACGAAACAAATTGAAATGATCAGTCTTCATTTTTTTTATTTGTTGGGAACTTGATATTTTTGGGGATGAAGGGGTTATGAGATGTTTCAAATGAGCTATTTCTATTCTGGATTAAGTAGCGATTTTATTCAACACGTTGATCAAACGAACGGAGTATTAAATGTCGTGTCTCCTGATTTTTTCTATATCAGAAAAGATGGATCATTACTTCTCCGTTCAGCTGATCCCGATGTGATTAAAACTCTTCATAGAAGAAAATTAAAAGTAGTTCCTTTTCTAAGCAATCATTGGAATCAGGATTTGGGACGATTTGCATTAAAGAACCGAGTGCTTTTGGCTAAACAAATTTCTCATGCAATAGAAGAACTGGATTTGGACGGAGTTAATATCGATATAGAAAACCTTACAGAAAAAGATCGGAAGGCATTTACGGATTTTGTTAGACTGGTAAGAAAAAGTATTCCTGGACATAAAGAGGTATCAGTTGCAGTGGCGGCAAATCCTTTTGGCTGGACGAAGGGCTGGCACGGATCATATGATTACGAAAATTTAGCAAAATATGCAGACTATCTTATGGTTATGGCCTATGATGAAAGCCGCCTTGCTGGGCCTACTGCAAGTGTAGGATGGGTGGAAAGGTCCATTCAATATGCTCTAACCCAAAAAATCTCCCCTCAAAAACTAGTTTTAGGATTGCCATTCTATGGCCGCTGCTGGATGAATGGCGAATCTAATTCTCAAGCCATTCCCCTTTACCTTGTTGACTCATTAGTAAAAAGACATAACGGGACAATTATTTTTGACACAAAGAGTCAATCTCCAAAAGCGGTGTTTACGATCAATCACGACAAGAAGGGTCCATTACCTTCAGGAACATATACATTATGGTTTGAAAATGAACAGTCACTCAGAGCAAAAATAAAAATCGTTCAAAAATATAATCTGAAAGGCCTTGGCAGCTGGAGTCTTGGACAAGAGGATTCGTCAGTTTGGAATAAAGTGTTTAAAAATATATAAGGATTTATAGTTCTAAGCAAAATCCAAGATAATTGTAATCAATCTCTAAATCTTGGACATACTGAAAAGCATTTAGTACGGGTACAGGTAAAACAATGAGGCCAAGGGTTGAATTCCAAAGGCCCTTGTCCCATGAACAACTTGATTGAATTAATGGACCCGCTGCATTGAAGTATAGGGCAAATTGATCCGTGATCCGTACACAAATGACGGAAAGCCTGGAACAAAGTATGAGAAGATGCTGAGTACCGCATGATGGATCATGACTTGTTAATAATCATTAATATAATTTCTTCTGAAAAATGCAGGGGATTTTTTACATAAAAAAGACGAGTGAATTCGGGGGGGATTCCACTCGCCGCTTTCTAATGAAAAGACGGGATGCTGGATGGCAGCTCGTCTGTTTTATTATAGTTGATCGAACATATGTTTGTAAAGGTGTCTTTTCTAAAGAATTGGTTAACATAATAGGTCAGAACAGATTCATTGTAAACGTTCGCTAAGGTATGCTAAGATGCATGAACTATAAAGGAGTGATATGAAGTGAAGACATTGCGATTAAACGATGTAACGTTAGAAATGGCTGCATATCAAGAGGAGAGCGAGCCGAAGCGCAAAATTGCATTTACCCTAAACGTTACGAGCGAGACTTACCATGATATCGCTGTCCTGTTGTATGAAAAAACGTTTAACGTCGAGGTTCCGGAACGAAATCTTGCCTTCCGGGGGGAAATTACAAATTATTCAACGTCATTGACCAACCTGTATGAAGCAGGTTCTGTCAGCGAGTTCTATATAGAAATAACGGAAACAGACCAAAACGCCGATTCATAATCGGTGTTTTTGATGTAAAAAAGCTGCCGGCCGGCAGCTTTTGAGAAAGCGAATTTCATATGTAAGGTGTTTAATTGTCCGTCTTGCAGTTTTTGCGAATGAATGTGGAAATGAGGAGGTTTAATAGGAGTCTCTGATGATCTTATAATTTTTATGATTAACAACTGTCAATGAATCTAACTCAAGATCCCGATAGTTATCCATAATCGTGACATCAACGATTACAGAATTCTCATTTACTTTTTCAACAACACCGGTTAATCCGTTTTTAAATTCAATGACGTTTCCAACCTTAGCGATTTTCACAAGCTTCCTCTCCTTTAAACATAATAATGCCTTTTGAAAGTATTTTGCAGTATTTTCATTGAGAAGTAAAGCGATAAGGAGTTTTATCTCCCTAATGAATTGTCCTGACGTTATAAAGATGGTATATTGATTTTCGTCAAAAGAAAGAAAAGGGGGAATTTTCGTTGCGTCCCGAAGAGATTACAGAAATGATTGAACAGCTGCGCACCGGCGCAATAAACGAACTGAGAGTCCAGAAAGAGCATTTCCTGGATTTCAGGGCTGTGTTATCTAAACAAGATGATTTTAAACATTTCCGAGGAATTGCCCAGCAAGGCGGAGATGTTATATTTCAATACTTAGAACAGCCAAGAAGCTGAAGGTTTCTCATACGTGAGAAGCCTTTTTATCATATATGACAGAATACAGGCTCTTTATTACACTCAGTTGTAACAGATGTAAACAAAATGTAAAACTCCAAAAATGGATAAACATGTTTTGAATTGACAAGATTTATAGAATTTCAAGCTGTTTTTCTTCCATTAACCAGCCTGTCATCCGGTATATTCCATCCTGATGCCTCCTTGGGAGAGTTGGAAAATCTTTTTCCGTGAAAATGAATGGATCTCTTGTTAAGGTTATGAAGTGTTTTTTTGAGCACTTTAAGGAGGAAACTGTATGACGACGAAATTCACTGCTCTGGCTGTTTTTCTTCTTTGTTTCATGCCTGCAGCAAAAATTGAACATACACAAGCTTCACTACTGAGCACAAAGAAGACAAAACATGAAGAAGCGAAATGGCTTACACATATAGATCAAGACAGAGACGAATCTTTCCCTTCACTGTCTGCTGATAAGGACCAGAAAAAAATAAAGCCGATCAAGCTATCAGCACACACTGAAAAGAAAGAGAAAGACAAGCCGGCCAAAACAACTGAAAAGAAAGAAACATATACACAGTCTGAAAAAGATCTGCTGTCCCGTCTCGTTCACGCAGAGGCTAAGGGAGAATCCTATAAAGGCAAGGTCGCCGTAGCAAGCGTTGTGCTGAACAGAACGGAGAAAAAAGGTTTTCCTGATACAATTAGAGGGGTTATTTATCAGAAAAACGCCTTTGAACCGGTTGCAAACGGAAGCATTAATCAAAAGCCTGATAAAGAATCGATTGCTGCTGCTGAAGAAGCGCTGTCCTCAAAAAATAGAGAAACAGATGCCATATTTTTTTATAATCCGAAAACAGCGTCAGATGATTGGATTCGTTCAAGGAAAATCATAGAAAAAATCGGCAGGCACGTTTTTGCCATCTAAGCATAGAAGAGACAATTTGTCTCAGCTGTGCTTTTTTACATATAAAGAGTAAAAATAAAATAATTTTTGAACTTGTCTCATATGATGTTGGTAGTACAAGAGACAAGGAGAGACATCATGAATCGATTTGTGAAAGGGATCATTCTTTTATCCATTGCCGCCTTTTTCGCTGAATGCCTTGAATTTGTCGTGAATATGATTTTGGCGCGGGAGCTTGGCGAGCACGGGATGGGGCTTTACATGAGTATTTTGCCCACGATCTTTTTAATTATAGTCATCGCAAGCCTGGAACTGCCGATCTCAATTTCTAAATTCATTGCCGAATCAAACCCTAAGCTTCATGAAAGCATGCTGAGGCACGCATTCAGAATGACGGTCGTTTTTACAGCGTTTTCTACTGCTGCTGCCAGTATTGCGCTTCCGTTTATTCCGGTATTTGATACATACCACCCGTTTATTAAAGGGATTGTCATCGGCTTAATTCCTATTGTCGCCTTTACTTCAATCGCCAGGGGCTATTTTATGGGTGTACAAAAAATGGGGAAGATCGCAATCGCCAATGTGCTGAAAAAAATCATCCAGCTCTTGTGCTTATTCCTCTTTTTTCAATGGTATTCATTTGAATTAGATATGGCTGTGCTGATTTCCTTGTTTGTCCTCGTCGTGAGTGATGTGGTTGTGCTTGTTTATTTATATTCACAATTTATCATGGCGAGGCGGGCGGTATCCGGCCAGCAGCACATTCATTTGCGCGGAAAGGATGTAAGAAAAAGACTGCTTGCCGTTTCCATTCCTACAACAGGGCTGCGCATTTTTCATGCGGTTGTCAATGCGATTGAACCCTTTTTAGTAAAAGGAGCGCTTTTGGCTGCAGGCGTTGCCGGGACAGCGGCGATCGATCAATATGGAATGCTGGCCGGTGTGGCTGTGACGATAGGGTCGTTCCCTGCATTTATTGCCCATTCGTTAATGGTTGTCATGATACCGAGTATCTCGGAAGCTTATGCGCTTTCGCAATATGACGTCGTATTAAAAAGACTGAAGCAGTCGATTTTCATTACGTTTGGCTACGGCATACCGTCCGTCTGGATCATGTTCCAGTTTGCGGGACCGCTCACACATTTGTTTTTTCACTCCCCCGAAGCGCAGTATTACTTGCAGCTGTTGTGGCCTTACTTTCTCTTTCATCTGTTTGTCATGCCGCTGCAGGCGTGCTTAATCGGGATGGGGTTTGTTAAAGAAGCTTTTTATCACAATGTCTGGAGCCATATCGTGGCCCTAAGTATGATGTATGTGCTGGGATCAATGGAGAATTTGCAAATGCTCGGGATTATCCTAGGGATGAACACTGGCATGATTTTGCTGACGAGCCTTCACTATACACAGATTTGCAAAGTGCTGCGGGTATCTGTTTTCCTTACGGGAGGAAGCAGAACGCCGCGAATTGAAGGATGATAAAGAAAAAGCAGGGGCAAGCTAATTGAAAAGCATGAAAGGAAGATTCCATGTTGACGAAGCGCTTGCTTACTGTATGCCTTATGTTATTGGGGATGATTGCATGGTTTCCTGATGTGGCAGCCGCTGGGAATAAACAGCCTGCAGTTCCCGCTGTTTTTCTTATGAAAACGATAGAAGGGGAGGATATCTCGATCCCGCATAAAGGGCAAAAAACCATCCTGCATTTTTGGACATCTTGGTGTCCGCCCTGCAAAAAGGAGCTTCCCCAGTTTCAATCGTTTTATAATGCCCATCAATCCGACGGCGTAAAGCTGGTAACGGTGAATTTAGTGAACTCAGAACAAAATCAGCAAGCCGTTGAAGACTTTATTAAAGCAAACAAGCTGACGTTTCCGATCGTTCTTGACTCAAAAGGAGAATTGATGAAGGAGTATCATATCATCACGATCCCAACATCATTTTTGCTGAATGAAAAGGGAGAAATTGAAAAAACAAAAATTGGCCCGATGACGGCGGAACAACTGAAAGAATGGACGGAAGAATAGGCTGAGAGCATAGACTCTCAGCTTTTTTCATGTAGTGAAGAATTGGATAAATATTAATGATAATTATTATCAAGAAGAAATTAAAATAATTATAATTGAAATTCTCATTGCGCATGCTATAATAAAGGAAGACATCAAGAAATAACTGACGATAAAGCTGCCTTTTGGGCGGCAATTTTGTTTTTATAAGAGAAATGATGATGATTTACGTTCTCAATTAGAGAGGAGAATTTGATATGAATGAACAAGTTATCGTTCAACACGATCCGCATGAGCCATTAAAAACAGAGCAGAGAGAAAAAAACTGGGCACAGCATGCGGAGCTTATCGCAGCACTCGTGTCAGGCGCTCTTATTTTGGCAGGCTGGCTCTTATCCGGACATCAAGTATTATCAATAACACTTTACTTGCTGGCTTTTGTGATCGGCGGATTTGCTAAAGCAAAGGAAGGAATTGAAGAAACGGTCGAATCCAAAACGCTGAATGTAGAACTTTTAATGATTTTCGCTGCAATTGGTTCCGCCTTGATCGGATACTGGGCGGAAGGTGCTATTTTAATATTTATTTTTTCCTTAAGCGGAGCTTTAGAAACATACACGATGAATAAAAGCAGCAGAGATTTAACATCTTTAATGCAGCTTGAGCCTGAAGAAGCAACGCTGATGGTCAATGGTGAAACCAAAAGAGTACCGGTATCGGACTTGCAGGCCGGTGATATGATTGTGATCAAACCCGGAGAACGTGTAGCGGCAGACGGTATCATTGAATCGGGCTCAACAAGCATTGATGAGTCAGCATTAACAGGTGAATCAATGCCTGTAGAAAAAAACACCGGTGACGCTGTATTTACGGGAACTGTGAATCGCAACGGCTCCTTGACCGTCCGTGTCACGAAAGCAAATGAAGATTCGTTATTCAGAAAAATTATCAAACTGGTTGAATCTGCGCAAAGCAGTGTTTCGCCCGCACAAGCTTTCATCGAGCGATTTGAAAATGCTTATGTAAAAGGTGTGCTGATCGTGGTGGGGCTCTTGTTATTCGTGCCGCACTTTGCGCTGGGCTGGAGCTGGAGTGAAACCTTCTACCGCGCAATGGTGTTTATGGTTGTCGCTTCACCTTGTGCGCTTGTCGCTTCTATTATGCCGGCAGCTTTGTCCTTGATTTCAAATGGCGCCCGCAACGGTATGCTTGTGAAAGGCAGCGTCTTCCTTGAACAGCTGGGCTCTGTGCAAATGATCGCCTTTGATAAAACGGGCACTGTAACAAAAGGCCAGCCTGCCGTTGAGACGATTAGAATTGCAAAAGGATTCAGTGAAGCGGAAGTGCTTGAGGCCGTCTATGCAATCGAAACGCAATCAAGCCATCCGCTTGCTCAAGCAATAACAACGTACGCTGAAAGCCGCGGCGTAAATCAGTCCGGCTACATATCTATAGAAGAAACATCAGGGTTTGGCGTTATGGCAGAAGTGTCGGGCGCGAAATGGAAGATCGGTAAGGCGGGTTTTATCGGCGAGGAAATGGCAGCACAATTTATAAAACAAACAGCATCAGATATCATTCAAAGCGGCCATACGATTGTATTTGTGAAAAAGGATGACCAAATAGCTGGCTGTATCGCACTGAAAGATCAAATCAGGCCCGAAGCAAAAGAGGTCATGGAAGAATTGAACCAACTTGGCATTAAAACGGCCATGCTGACAGGGGATCATGAGGACACGGCTCAAGCGATAGCGAAGGAAGCCGGAATGACAACTGTTGCTGCAGAATGCTTGCCTGACCAAAAAGTGAATGAAATCAAACGGTTAAAAGAAGAATTCGGAACGATTGCAATGGTCGGTGACGGAATCAATGATGCGCCGGCACTTAAAGCGGCGGATGTAGGCATTGCAATGGGCGGGGGAACAGATGTCGCTCTTGAGACCGCTGATATGGTACTCATGAAAAACGATTTGAAAAAGCTCGTAAACATGTGCCGCTTGTCACGGAAAATGAACAGGATTATCAAACAAAATATCGTGTTTTCTCTAGCTGTGATCTGCTTGCTGATTTGTGCAAACTTTTTGCAGGTGATGGAATTGCCATTTGGCGTGATCGGTCATGAGGGAAGTACAATTTTGGTGATCTTAAACGGGTTAAGACTCCTAAAATAAAATCAGCAGTCCAATTGGGCTGCTGGTTTTTTATGTATCAAGCTTTTCCTTCTTTTTTGTCTTTATCGGATCTTTTCGTAACCATGATGAGAGCAAGGATGCAGCATAGGCACCCCGCTGCACAGCCGATGATAGAGCTGTAATAATAAAAATCGACCATCTTCATACCGATAAAAGGAGCGGAAATTCCCAAAACCGTTAAGAGCATAACTGCTTTTCGTCTGAAAAAATTCATCAGCAAAACGGAACAACTCCCTACGCTTGAACTCTACTGTCAGTATACAGGAAGCGGGGCAGGAAATAAAATGGATCGAAAACGAAGGTGCCGCGGAAGGCAAACACCTGTAAAACCTGTTACAATGAAAGACAGAACAAAGCATTGCAAATGGCAGGGAGGAACTAGAAGTGAATAGAATACAACGCGTCTCTTCATGGCTGAAGGAAGCGGGGCATACTGCCGCATTTATTCATACGAAAGAGAATGTTTTTTACTTAACCGGTTTTTACACAGAGCCGCATGAAAGATTAATGGGGTTATTTATTTTCCAAGAAGAGGAGCCTTTCTTTGTTTGTCCTGGAATGGAAGCAAACCAGGCCCGCAACGCAGGCTGGAATCATGAAATCATTGGTTATGCGGATCATGAAAATCCGTGGGAGATGATAGAGAAAGCCTTGAAAAAGCGAAATATCAGCATACATACACTCGCGGTAGAAAAGGATTCAATCTCACTATCACGCGCAGAACAACTGAAGCATTCAGTGGGCGGGGCTCAATTTGTTTCAGCAGAAGAAACACTCAATCAATTTCGCCTGATGAAAGACGACAATGAAATTCGTTTGCTGAAAGAGGCGGCAAAGCTTGCTGATTACGGTGTTGAAGTCGGCACAGCCGCTTTGCGTGAAGGCATCAGTGAAGTGGAAGTGCTCGCTCAAATCGAGTATGAGCTGAAGAAAAAAGGAATTCAGGGCATGTCTTTCTCCACAATGGTTTTATTTGGAGAAAAATCAGGCCAGCCTCATGGAAATCCGGGTACAGCCACGTTGAAGAAAGGTGATTTTGTTTTATTTGATCTCGGTGTTATTCTTGATGGCTATTGCTCTGATATTACAAGAACGTTTGCATACAAGACCATCAATCCGAAGCAAGAGGAGATTTATGAGACCGTGCTTCAAGCGGAAAAAGCCGCGATTGAAGCAAGTAAACCCGGTGTCAGAATTGGAGATCTGGATTTAACTGCCCGCGGAATTATTGAAAAAGCGGGGTACGGAGATTATTTTCCTCACCGGCTGGGACACGGACTCGGGATTTCTGTCCATGAGTACCCATCAATGAGTCAAGCCAACGATACACTGCTGCAGGAAGGCATGGTCTACACGATCGAACCGGGGATTTATGTGCCTGAGATCGGCGGCGTGCGCATTGAGGATGACGTTCATGTAACAAAGGACGGAGCGGTTGCTCTGACCCAGTATCCAAAGGAATTAACCATACTGCCGTAACTGGAAATAAAAAAGGACTTTGTTCTCGACATCGTCCTTTTTTATCTGCATTAAATAAAAAAATCATCAAATGTTCGAAAGGGTTTAATTTCATGTTTTTGGTTGAGAGGTTTTACTGCAAGACAGCTGCCGCCAAGAACAGTCAGACATAATCCAATTAAAATGAAGAAACCCATGTGATCTTCTCCTTTCAGCTAAAAGTACAAAATATGTCTGGTATGTTCATATCATATTGTATGAAACGCATTCCATATCAAGGGAATTTAGAAAGAAGGGAATCTATGGCTAATATTAAAGACATTGCAGAAAAAGCCGGTGTCTCCGTTACAACGGTTTCCCGAGTCATAAACAATCACCCTTATGTCAGTGAAGACAAAAGAAATAGAGTGCTTGAGGCGATGAAAGCATTGGAGTACACGAGAAATATCCATGCCGTGCATTTGTCGAAAGGATTTTCAAACATGATTGGCGTTGTCTTGCCGACGATTAATCTGCCTTATTTTGCAGAGCTGATTGCAGGAATAGCCGACGCAGCCGCGGAATCCGGGTTTCACCTCTCTTTATTCCAAACAAATTATGATGTACAGAAAGAAATCTTTGCGCTGACCCAATTAAAGCAGCGCCAGGTTGACGGGTTAATTTTTTGCTCAAAGGCGCTTGCTGATGAGAAACTCATGGAATGGGAGGGACCGATATTGCTTTGCCAGAATTCAGATATCGGCCGTTTTCCAACCATCAGCATTCCTCACCAACAAGCATTCCGGTACGGCTTGGACTATTTAATTGCCAAAAGGCATAAAAAAATAGCCATCTGTTTGGCAAGAAAAAAAGGCATGAACAGCCATTTTCGAATCAAAGCCTATAAAGAAGCATTGGAAGAGATCGGAGAGGCATTTCATGAAGACTGGGTGGTTGAGAAAGCGATTACAATTAATGATGGCAAAGCGCTTTTTCATAAGTGGAAAAAGTGGAAGGAAAAGCCGACGGCTATTTTCGTTGCCAATGATCAAGTTTCAGCAGGGCTTTTACTTGAAGCAAAGGCCCATCTGGTATCGGTACCGGATGAGCTTGCCATCTTAAGCGTTGATAACCATGAAATCAGCCAATCACTTGGTATCACAACGATCGATATTCAAACAAAGGAAATGGGAAAGCAGGCGTTTGCCATGCTGGAAAAAAGAATTCAGGGACAGCCTATTGAAAGGAAGGTTCTGGATTACCGTCTCATCGAAAGATCGACTGTTTAGTGAAAGCGTTGAAAAAAGGTTTGACGTGCATTCCGTTCGTTATGTACGATATGAGGTATTGAATGACAAAGGAGCTGAGGATCGTGAATGGGTCCTTCACAGTGAAAAAGGTACTGAATAATAACGTCTTAATTGCTTCTCATCATAAATACAGCGAAGTCGTTTTAATCGGAAAAGGTATTGGTTTCGGAAAAAAACAAGATGATGTCATTGAAGATAAAGGCTACGATAAAATGTTCATTTTAAAGGACGAGAAGGAACAAAAGCAGTTTAAAAAGCTCCTTGACTATGTTGATGAAAAGCTCGTTGATATTTCAAACGATGTTATCTATCACATCAGTAATAGGACAAACCACTCATTAAATGAACATATTCACATTGCACTGACAGACCATATCGCATTTGCGATCAAAAGGCAGCAGCAGGGCTTTGATATGAAAAATCCATTTTTAATGGAGACTCAGTCACTTTATCCTGAAGAATACCAAATCGCCAAAGAAGTCATAGATATGATCAATGAAAAAGCGGGAATCTGCCTTCCGGAAGGGGAGATCGGCTTTATTGCTCTGCATATCCATTCAGCTCTGACAAACCGTCCGCTGTCCGAGGTCAATCAGCATTCGCAGCTGATGGCACAGCTTGTTGAGGTGATTGAAGACTCGTTTCAAATGAAAGTAAACAAGGAAAGTGTCAACTATTTGCGGCTGATCCGGCATATCAGATTTACAATAGAAAGAATCAAAAAAGAAGAACCGACTAAAGAACCAGAAAAATTAATGTTGTTATTGAAAAATGAATATCCGCTATGCTACAATACAGCTTGGAAATTGATTAAAATCTTGCAGCAAACATTGAAGAAACCAGTTCATGAGGCGGAAGCGGTTTACCTGACGCTTCATCTGTACCGATTAACCAATAAAATTTCATAAATTCAGTTTATCCTTATAACGTGTTACTGATCCGATCAGGCATGAGTGATTGAGGGGAAAAAACGGGAAGTCCATTCTCGTTCTTTTGCGCACCCAATTTTGCTCATGCCCTTTTTGTTGTGTAAAAGGGCAAATGTAAACGGTTAAACTGGAAGACTTACGCCTGTGAATTCGTTGTCATGATTTTTAGCTGTAAGGTCAGACTAGTAAAAAGAGGAGGTCAATTCTTATGTTTAAAGCATTATTCGGCGTTCTTCAAAAAATTGGGCGTGCGCTTATGCTTCCAGTTGCGATCCTTCCGGCTGCGGGGATTTTGCTTGCGATCGGGAATGCGATGCAAAATAAGGACATGATTCAGGTCCTGCATTTCTTGAGCAATGACAATATTCAGCTCGTAGCGGGTGTTATGGAAAGCGCTGGGCAGATTGTTTTTGATAACCTTCCGCTTCTATTCGCAGTAGGTGTAGCCATCGGGCTTGCCAACGGTGATGGAGTTGCAGGGATTGCAGCAATTATCGGTTATCTGGTGATGAACGTATCCATGAGTGCGGTTCTTCTTGCAAACGGAACCATTCCTTCCGATTCAATCGAAAGAGCCAAGTTCTTCACGGAAAACCATCCTGCATATGTAAACATGCTTGGTATACCTACCTTGGCGACAGGTGTGTTCGGCGGTATTATCGTCGGTGTGTTAGCTGCATTATTGTTCAACAAATTTTACACAATTGAACTGCCGCAATATCTTGGTTTCTTTGCGGGTAAACGTTTTGTTCCAATTGTGACGTCAATTTCTGCACTGATTCTGGGTCTTATTATGTTAGTGATCTGGCCTCCGATCCAGCATGGATTGAATGCCTTTTCAACAGGATTAGTGGAAGCGAATCCAACCCTTGCTGCATTTATCTTCGGGGTGATTGAACGTTCGCTTATTCCATTCGGTTTGCACCACATTTTCTATTCGCCGTTCTGGTATGAATTCTTCAGCTATAAGAGTGCAGCAGGGGAAATCATCCGCGGGGATCAGCGTATCTTTATGGCGCAGATTAAAGACGGCGTACAGTTAACAGCAGGTACGTTCATGACAGGTAAATATCCATTTATGATGTTCGGTCTGCCTGCTGCGGCGCTTGCGATTTATCATGAAGCAAAACCACAAAACAAAAAACTCGTTGCAGGTATTATGGGTTCAGCGGCCTTGACATCCTTCTTAACAGGGATCACAGAGCCATTGGAATTCTCATTCCTATTCGTTGCCCCTGTCTTGTTTGCGATTCACTGTGTGTTTGCGGGACTTTCATTCATGGTCATGCAGCTGTTGAATGTTAAGATTGGTATGACATTCTCCGGCGGTTTAATTGACTACTTCCTATTCGGTATTTTACCGAACCGGACGGCATGGTGGCTTGTTATCCCTGTCGGCTTGGGACTTGCGGTCATTTACTACTTCGGATTCCGATTTGCGATCCGCAAATTTAATCTGAAAACACCGGGACGCGAGGATGCTACGGAAGAAACAGCAGCATCTGGGAAAACTGGTGAAGCAGGAGATCTTCCTTATGAGATCCTGCAGGCAATGGGTGACCAGGAAAACATTAAACACCTTGATGCTTGTATCACTCGTCTTCGTGTGACTGTAAACGATCAGAAAAAGGTTGATAAAGACCGTCTGAAACAGCTCGGTGCATCCGGGGTGCTGGAAGTCGGCAACAACATTCAAGCTATTTTCGGACCGCGTTCTGACGGTTTAAAAACACAAATGCAAGACATCATTGCGGGACGCAAGCCAAGACCTGAACCTACAACATCTGCTCAAGAGGAAGTAGGGCAGCAGGTTGAGGAAGTCATTGCAGAACCGCTGCAAAATGAAATTGGCGAGGAAGTCTTTGTTTCTCCGATTGCTGGGGAAATTCACCCGATTACTGATGTTCCTGACCAAGTCTTCTCAGGAAAAATGATGGGTGACGGTTTTGCGATTCTCCCTTCTGAAGGCATTGTCGTATCACCGGTTCGAGGAAAAATTCTAAATGTGTTCCCGACGAAACATGCGATCGGCCTGCAATCCGACGGCGGAAGAGAAATTTTGATCCACTTTGGTATTGATACTGTCAGCCTGAAGGGCGAAGGATTTACATCTTTCGTATCAGAAGGAGACCGCGTTGAGCCTGGACAAAAGCTTCTTGAAGTTGATCTGGACGCAGTCAAACCGAATGTACCGTCTCTCATGACACCGATTGTGTTTACGAACCTTGCTGAGGGAGAAACAGTCAGCATTAAAGCAAGCGGCTCAGTCAACAGAGAGCAAGAAGACATTGTGAAGATTGAAAAATAAGGGTATATAGTACGCTGTGCTTGTCAGATGACAAGTACGGCTGTATGATATAATATTGTGAAGTAATAAAGCTTTAAGTTAAAAGGAGAATGATAAAAATGGCACAAAAAACATTCAAAGTAACTGCAGATTCTGGAATTCACGCTCGTCCTGCGACAGTTCTTGTACAAACTGCAAGCAAATACGACGCTGACGTTAATTTAGAATATAACGGCAAAACAGTTAACCTTAAATCTATCATGGGTGTTATGTCTCTAGGTATCGCTAAAGGCGCTGAGATCACAATCTCTGCAGCTGGCGCTGACGAAAACGATGCTCTTAACGCTTTAGAAGAAACAATGAAAAGCGAAGGACTCGGCGAGTAATGCAAGAATTAAAAGGGATTGGTGCTTCAGCCGGCATCGCGATTGCAAAAGCGTACCGGCTTGAAGAGCCAGATTTAACGGTTGAAAAGAAAAACATCTCTGATTCTGAAGCGGAAGTAAGCCGTTTTGAAGAAGCGATTGCACGTTCTAAAGAAGAGCTCGAAAAAATCAAAGAGCATGCTTTGAAAGAACTGGGTCAGGATAAAGCTGATATTTTTTCTGCTCACCTTTTAGTTCTCAGTGACCCTGAGCTTCTGAATCCTGTGAAAGAAAAAATCAGCTCTGATTCTGTGAACGCTGAATTCGCTTTAAAAGAAACGTCTTCTATGTTCGTTACCATGTTTGAATCAATGGACAACGAATATATGAAAGAGCGTGCGGCAGATATCCGCGACGTAACAAAACGCGTAACCGGCCACCTGCTTGGCGTTGAAATTCCAAACCCAAGCATGATTTCAGAAGAGGTTATTATTGTAGCTGAAGACTTAACACCGTCTGACACAGCTCAATTAAACCGTGAGTTCGTTAAAGGATTCACAACTGATATCGGCGGACGCACATCGCACTCTGCCATCATGGCGCGTTCTCTTGAGATTCCTGCAGTTGTTGGAACGAAAGCGGCTACAGACACGATCCAAAACGGCGTGACTGTTATCGTTGACGGTATTAATGGCGATGTCATTATCGATCCTTCTGCGGAAACTGTAAAAGAGTATGAAGAAAAACATAATGCTTATTTGGCTCAAAAAGCAGAGTGGGCGAAGCTGGTCAATGAACCGACTGTCTCAAAAGACGGACATCATGTAGAGCTTGCAGCTAACATCGGTACTCCTGATGATGTGAAAGGCGTTCTTGAAAACGGCGGAGAAGCAGTTGGTCTTTACCGTACAGAATTCCTTTACATGGGAAGAGATCAGCTGCCTACAGAAGATGAGCAGTTTGATGCTTACAAAACGGTTCTTGAGCGTATGGAAGGAAAATCAGTTGTCGTGCGGACACTTGATATCGGCGGAGACAAAGAGCTTCCTTACCTGCAGCTTCCTAAAGAAATGAACCCGTTCTTGGGATACAGAGCGATTCGTCTTTGCCTTGAAGAGCAAGAAATCTTCAGAACACAGCTTCGCGCGCTGCTTCGTGCAAGTACATACGGAAACCTGAAAATCATGTTCCCTATGATTGCGACAGTTAACGAATTCAAAGAAGCAAAAGCGATTCTTCTTGAAGAGAAAGAAAAGCTTGTAAAAGCGGGACAGGCTGTATCTGACGATATTGAAGTCGGTATGATGGTTGAAATTCCGTCAACTGCAGTCATCGCTGATCAGTTTGCTAAAGAAGTTGATTTCTTCAGTATTGGAACAAACGATTTGATCCAATACACAATGGCAGCTGACCGTATGAATGAACGTGTATCTTACCTGTATCAGCCATACAACCCAGCAATCCTTCGTTTAATTACACTCGTAATTGAAGCGGCACACAAAGAAGGAAAATGGGTTGGCATGTGCGGAGAAATGGCAGGAGACGAGATTGCGATCCCGATCCTTCTTGGCTTAGGCTTAGATGAGTTCTCAATGAGCGCAACTTCAATCCTTCCGGCAAGAACACAAATCAGCAAATTGTCTAAACAAGAAGCTGAGTCATTCAAAGAGAAAATCTTATCTATGAGCACGACAGAAGAAGTTGTCGCGTTCGTAAAAGAAACATTCAAGTAATGTCCAAAAACCAGACGGCCTCCGGCCTGTCTGGTTTTTTTCATAAGTAAAGGTATAGAAGGGCACAATAACATGGCTAGGAGGGATAGTATGTCAAACCAATTTAACGCAGGAGATACAGTTTACGTGATCTACAGAAATCCGCACGCCGCCAATGTTGCCCATATAAAGGAAGCTGAAATTGTGCACCATCCATACCATGAAGGCGAGCTTTCACTGTTTATTTATGAAACCTATCATCCGTTTGCAGAGGATGATGCTGTATTTGCAAGCTATGAAGAAGCTAAATCACTCTACAAAGAACTATTTGATATCGATCCGTATGAGTAACAAGGAAATCATTACAACTCATATCCTTTCCGCCTTAAGAGAAAAGTAACGTTAGTAAAGGAAAAGGATGTGGCATTATGCAGAACCCATTTGTTCCTCAGCTTGTGTATATTGAACCGAGAGCGCTGGAATATCCGCTGGCCCAAGAATTACAAGATAAATTTGAGAAAATGGGCATTGAAATCAGAGAAACGACATCCCACAATCAAGTTCGTAATATTCCTGGAAAAAACCATCTTCAGCAATATCGCAACGCGAAGTCAACTTTAGTCATTGGTGTCCGGAAAACATTAAAGTTTGATTCTTCTAAACCTTCGGCTGAATATGCCATTCCGTTTGCAACAGGCTGCATGGGGCATTGCCATTACTGCTACCTGCAAACAACAATGGGATCAAAGCCGTATATCAGAACCTATGTAAACGTCGAAGAGATTTTGGATCAGGCAGATAAGTATATGAAGGAGCGCGCACCAGAATTCACAAGGTTCGAGGCCTCATGTACGTCAGATATTGTAGGAATCGATCATCTGACACACACGCTGAAGCGCGCCATTGAACATTTTGGGCAAAGTGACCTCGGAAAGCTCAGATTTGTAACGAAATTCCATCATGTCGATCACCTATTAGATGCAAAGCATAACGGGAAAACGAGATTCAGATTCAGTATTAATGCCGATTATGTGATTAAGAACTTTGAGCCGGGAACCTCACCTCTTGATAAGCGGATAGAAGCGGCAGTAAAAGTTGCAAAAGCAGGATACCCGCTAGGCTTTATTGTTGCGCCGATTTATATTCATGAAGGCTGGGAAGAAGGATACAGACATCTATTTGAAAAGCTTGATGCTGCTTTGCCGCAGGACGTTAGACATGATATTACTTTTGAATTAATTCAGCACCGTTTTACAAAACCGGCCAAACGAGTGATAGAGAAGAATTATCCGAAGACGAAGCTCGAATTAGATGAGGAAAAGCGTCGTTATAAATGGGGCCGTTACGGGATCGGAAAGTATATTTATCAGAAAGATGAAGAGCATGAACTTCGGGAAACGCTTGAATCCTATATTGATACCTATTTCCCTAACGCGAAAATTGAATATTTCACTTAAACGGGCTGTTGTGATCAACAGCTCGTTTTTTTATAAAAAGGATTTTTCCATTCCATTAAAACGCCGAAATTCAATGATTCTTTATCGTCTAAATAATTGCTGACTACTCGAATCGGTGAACGGCCGCAATGGAGAAGAAAGGACAGCACAGGGTCTTTTTTCTTGCCCTCCATTACATCTTCAACGTATTGAACAGCGCTGATCTCGTGTGAGTATTTATGATAAAAAGGAATGCGTCCGCCGCCGAGCAGGCGCTCCAGCCGCTTGTCAACAGTCAGCTCATACATCGTATTCATCAGCCATTTTCCGATTCCAAGCTTTCGATAATGAGGAGAAACAGAAATATCTACTACATATAAAGTATTTCCGTGAGGATCATGATTTTTAATAGATCCGTTATCTGTTGCCTGCACCCATGTATGGTCAGGAGATTCAGGCTCAAAATGTATGATAAGGGCAGTCATAGAACCGACAATTCTGCCATTGACCAGCGCGCATAAAGCGCCTTCCGGAAAGGTTTTGATATGGCTGTCAAGCTGTTCCTCCGACCATAGCAATTCCTGTGGGAACGGAGGAGGGAAACATTCTCTTTGAAGAGAAATCAGCCCCTTTACGTCAGTTTCAGTATAGTTTCTGATGGTCAGGGTCTCAAATTTTCTGCCGTTGTGCACATACATTTGTTTTAGTATGATCATCACCCTCCTTATATTGTTTCATTATAACGAAGATTGAATTTTCGGTAAATATATTCCGTTTTTCATATAATTTATTTTTTGATTATTCATTTTTTAAACGAAAGGGCCGATATAGAAATTAGGAGGGGATTGGTTTGTTTAAAAAACTTCACATGAAGATTGCTGTTTTTGTTTCAATCATGTTAATCGTCACAGTTGTTCTTTTAATGCTGTCTTCTTATTTGACGCTAAAACCGATGATTACAGAGGATGGGAAAAATACAACTCAAAACGTGACACAGTCACTTGAACAAAATATTGAATTGCAATTAAAGAGTTATGCCATTTCGTTATCAAGATTGGCTAATGGGGAATTAACTCATACATTTGTAACAAAACCAAGTAAAGCAGCTTCTCGGCTATTTAACGATGACATTAAACAAATCAAAGATAACGATGATTATGTTGCGATGGCTTATGTTGGCACCGCAAAAAAAGAAATGTTTACATATCCGAAAGCCGATTTTGCCGATGATTATGATCCAACAACAAGACCATGGTATAAGCTTGCAGCTGAAACCCCGGGTCAAGTCGTTTGGACGCAACCTTATAAAGATGTCGTGACGGGAGACATGATTGTCACTGCATCGAAAGCGGTCCTTGACGGGCAAAAAGTGATCGGGGTTGCCAGCTACGACTTGAAACTCTCTGCTATCCAGAGTATGGTCAATAAGCAAAAGGTGCCTTACAATGGATTTGCCTTTTTAGCTGATGCCAGCGGCAATCTTTTAGCACACCCGTCAAACCAAGGAAAAAATATATCAAAGGATCAAACACTGAAAACCATTGCATCTGAGAAAAAAGGGATACAGGATGAAAATGGGAAAATGGTTGTGTACCAAACGATTGGGGAAACGGGCTGGAAAGTCGGAACGCAATTTGATACCGATAAATTAATGTGGATTTCAGATAAAATGAATCGGGCGAATCTTTGGATATCACTGATTGCGCTTATCATAACAATTATTCTCAGCTACTTTCTGGCCAAAACGATAACCGGTCCGATACAGCAGCTGATCGCAAAAACGAAGGCAGTTTCCGCGGGCGATTTAACAGTGCACGCAGAATCAAAATCCAAGGATGAAGTCGGTATTTTAACAAAAGACTTTAATCAGATGGTTGAAAATATGAAGGAAATGGTTGAGCAAGTGAGACTCTCTTCAGGGAAAGTATCTGATACCTCTGAGCAATTATCGGCTGTTTCTGCGGAAACAAATGAAACAAGCGGACAAATTGCAAAAGCGATTGAAGAAGTAGCCGCTGGGGCATCAGAACAGGCTTCTGAAGTCGAGACCATTAACGAAAAATCAGAAAGCCTGTCAACGAAAATCAGGCAAATTGCTGAGGAGGCAGGCAGAATTAAAGAACGGTCAAAATCGTCTGAGGATGCAAGCTATAAAGGACTTGACGCGCTCGGCCAGCTACTGATGAAGTCAAACGAAGCCAACATGGAAACGAAAAAGGTTGAAACGATGTTGCTTGATTTGGAAAATCAAACAAAGAATATTGAAGAAGTCGTTACAGCGATTTCGAATATTTCTGATCAAACCAACTTGCTTGCCTTAAATGCCAGCATTGAGGCAGCCAGAGCCGGAGAAAGCGGACGCGGCTTTGCCGTCGTAGCCGATGAAGTGCGGAAGCTTGCTGAGCAATCAGCCCTTTCTACAAAGCATATCAGCGAGACTGTGAAGCTTATCCAGCTTGAGACAAAAGAGGCCTCTCACGCCATGGTTGAGGCAAGCAGAATGAATGATGAACAAAACAGTGCCATTCATGAGACAGGAGAGGTATTAAACACGATAACCGCGGAAATGCAATCGCTGGTACAAGGCATTGATCACATTTACGAAGAAATTCAAAGAATGAGTGAAGAACAGCTCGCGATTTCTGAAGCCATTCAAAGCATTTCAGCCATATCGCAGGAATCGGCTGCCGCAGCAGAGGAAGTGAACGCATCAACCGATGAACAGCTGATCACTCTTGATAAAGTCAAACACTCAACGGAGACGTTAAAACATGCAAGCCAAGAGCTTATGAACACAATTGCGAAATTCACATTGTAATCCAA
>NZ_JAVAXX010000360.1:0-5484 GCF_042709275.1 Bacillus sp. LR_5
GTTGCAAGCATGAACAGCGTTACGTATAATTTCAAAACATCATCTGTCATTGCTGTTGTACTGTATGTCTTAATCATGGTTTTAGCAGAAATCATGCCTATGAACAAAAATGCAAGCCAGCATTAAAAAGCCAAAAAACCCAAAACATTTATTGTTTTGGGTTTTTTAGTGGTCACGGCTTTCTTTTGTAGGTCCACAGCCGGTTGTGGTTTGATGTTTCGGGGAACATTTCCCCTGCTGACAGATGGACCTTTTGAGGGTTTTTAACCATGCTCCCTGTCTCGCCGATTTCTACGTAGACACCGTTATTAGGCGCTTTCTGTCCAGGCCGGAATTGGTGCTGCTGTCCCACTGTTTTTCCTCCTTTTCCTTTTTGCTGTAGTATGCGCCTAAGCGGCTGTGAATATGTTGCCATCAAAAAAAACTGCTGAGTTTGGCTCAGCAGTTTTTTGATGATTCCCCTTTGTATAAAATGGCCTTCAGCAATGCTTTTTGCACATGAAGACGGTTTTCCGCCTGCTGGAACACTGCAGAGTTCGGCCCGTCAATAATCTCCGCAGTCACTTCTTCCTCGCGATGCGCAGGGAGACAATGTAAAAATGTATAGTCAGGCTTGGCATGGCTGACCAGCGACGCATTCACCTGATAAGGCGCAAAGACAGCAAGACGTTCTTGCTCCTCCGCTTCCTGCCCCATGCTTGTAAACACATCAGAATAAATCACGTCCGCGTCTTTTACAGCTTCAATCGGATCATCTGTCAGCGTGATAGAAGAGCCGGATTGAAGTGCATATGTTTTTGCCGCTTCAGCTGCTTCATCTAACACTTCATATCCCTTTGGCGAAGCAATCGAGATATCACAACCCATTTTCGCGCAGCCGATCATCAAGGAGTGCGCCACGTTATTTCCGTCACCGATGTATGCGACTTTTACGCCTTTAAGCTTCCCTTTTATCTCCTTAATCGTCAAGAGATCCGCCAGCGCCTGGCATGGGTGGTATTTATCGGTAAGTCCATTGATCACCGGAATGTCAGCTTCTTTGGCAAGTTCCTCCACCTTTTCATGTTCAAAGGTCCGGATCATAATGGCATCCACATAGCCTGACAGCACTTTTGCCGTATCAGCGACAGTCTCACCGCGCCCCAGCTGCAGATCTTTCTGGCTTAGAAAGAGGGCGTTCCCGCCGAGCTGCGCCATGCCCGCTTCAAATGAAACACGTGTCCGCGTTGATGATTTTTCAAAAATCATCGCCAAGGTTTTGCCATGGAATATAGGCTGAATTTTGTTTTGTTTCAGCTCACCGGCCTCTGCCAGCAAGGCGTTTATATCCTCTTCACTAAGGTCCTTTAACGTTAATAAATCTTTTCCGTATAAACTGGTTTGCGTCACTGTGTGCATGATGCCACTTCCTTTTTATAGAGGTCTTTGAGAGATACAGGCTGCGGATGGCCTGAACCGCTTTGTAAAAACGCCCGCACAGTTTCTTCTTCTGTAAAGACGGGGATGCCGTGCGTCATGGCTTCCAAACGTTCTATGCGTGCTTCTTCAGAACCGCTCAGATTGATGTGGAGCGATTTTTCTTCTTGTTCCATCCATGAGGCAAATGTCCCTTCATGAACGGTAAAACCTGCGTTTTCTGCTAACTCCTGCACATCTTCCGGAACGTTTTGCAAATAAATGCTTCCTTTTTGACTCCAGACTCTTGTATAGATTTTTTTCAAGGCGCTGTTAGAATCATATGCGACACACATGCCTTCTCCCGTTGATTTCATTTCCGGCCCAAGCTTGATATCGACATCCTGGATCGCATGAGAAGAAAAAACAGGGAACTTCACGGCAACTCCATGATGATTTTGAACTGCCGGATCTAGATCTTTTAAGGACGCTCCCGCCAGCAGACGTGTGGCGAGCGGAATCATCGGAACGCCCATTACTTTGCTGACGACAGGCACCGTGCGGCTCGCTCTCGGATTCACTTCAAGAACGAGTATGTTTCCATTGTCGATCACAAATTGAATGTTCATGATGCCTTTAAATGAAAGTTTTCGGGCAATTTTTTGTGCCGCATCTTTCATGCCCTGCTGCAGCCCGCTCGTGATGGACGGTCCGGGAAGAATGGCAAAGCTGTCCCCTGAATGGACACCTGCCCGTTCAATATGCTCGGTATATGTCGGGATAAAGACATCCTCGCCGTCGGAAATCATATCAATTTCGACTTCCTTTCCAGACACATACTGATCAATCAAAATCGGGTATGGCATGCTGTCCTCATCATTCAGCAGCTGAGAAAGCTGGGCTTGCGAGTCAACAATGATCATGCCCATTCCGCCGATAACATAAGATGGGCGGATTAACACCGGATAGCCGATCTCACTCGCTTTTGAAGCGGCTTCTTCTTTTGTATAGGCAATTTCTCCTTTTGCGTGCTTCAATCCCAGCTCATCAAGAAGCTGATAGAATTGATCCCGATCCTCTAACACGTCGAGCGTTTGAAATGATGTGCCAAGAAGAGTAATGCCGGCTTTTTCGAGCGCTTCAGCAGCATTGATTGCAGTTTGACCGCCGAATTGCACAATTGCAAAATCAATATTTTCCTGCTCCGCCACATTTACAATATGCTCCGTTGTCATTGGTTCAAAATACAAGCGGTCCGCAATTTCATAATCGGTGCTGACTGTTTCCGGGTTATTGTTAATCATGATGGTTTCGAATCCAAGCTCTTGCAGTGTCAGCACACCGTGAACAGCACTGTAATCAAATTCAACGCCTTGGCCGATCCGAATCGGGCCTGATCCGATAATGAGCGCGCGTTTTTTCTCTTTGCGGCTGATGTCTCCATCGGTTTCTCCAAAATATGTGGAGTAAAAATAGTTTGTTTTCGCATCAAACTCTGCCGCGCATGTATCTACGATTTTAAAGGAAGGCGTAATGCCCATCTCCTTGCGAAGCGCGCGCACCTCTTCCTCTGTTTTGCCGATCAGCGAGGCAATCGTTGCATCTGAGAATCCCTTTTCCTTTGCTTTCTTCAATAATTCAAAAGAGAGATCGCTCCCTGCTTCCATCAGGCGGTTTTCCAATTTGATGATGTTGTCAAAGGTATGAAGGAAAAACAGATCAATTTTTGTTTTTTCATGGATGTCATCAATCGAGACGCTGCGGCTCAACAGCTCCATGACAACGAAAAATCTGCGGTCATCCGGAGTGATTGCCAAATCCCATAGCGTATCAATTGACAACCCGCTGAGCTCTGGAAGGTGTGTGCCGATATTTTTTAATTCAAGCGACGCGGCTGCCTTCTGTATTGCCGCTTCTAAATTCCGTTCAATCGCCATCACTTCACCGGTGGCTTTCATTTTTGTGCCAAGCTTGCGGTCTGCGTTTTTGAATTTATCAAACGGCCAGCGCGGAAATTTGACGATCACATAGTCCAGTGCCGGTTCAAAGCTTGCGTAAGTCGAGCCTGTGAGCGGATTTTTCAGCTCGTCAAGTGTGTATCCGACTGCCAGTTTCGCGGCCATCTTCGCAATCGGATAACCGGTCGCTTTAGATGCGAGAGCCGATGACCGGCTTACACGCGGATTCACTTCAATGACGTAATATTGCTTGCTGAATGGATCAAGCGCGAATTGAATGTTGCAGCCGCCTACGACATCAAGTGCTGAGATGATCGTCAGACTTGCTGTCCGTAGCATTTGATAGTCTTCGTCTGTCAATGTTTGTGACGGCGCCACAACGATAGAGTCACCTGTATGCACGCCGACCGGGTCGATATTTTCCATATTGCAGACGGTAATGCATGTGTTATTGCTGTCACGCATGACTTCATATTCAATTTCTTTAAAGCCGGCAATGCTTTTTTCGACAAGGCATTGATTGATCGGACTTGCTAATAGCGCCTGTTTAATCATAGCTGTAAAGGCTTCTTTATCAGGGGCGATTCCTCCGCCCTTTCCGCCTAATGTGTAAGCCGGTCTGATAATAACAGGAAAACCGATGGATTCCGCAAAATGGAGGGCATCGGCCTCGTTATCAACAATTTCACTCTCCGGCACGGGCTGTTTTAATTCATTCATTAACGAACGGAATTTTTCCCGGTCTTCTCCTTTTTGTATCGTTTCAACGGATGTGCCGAGGAGTTTGACGCCGTGCTCTTTTAAAACACCCGTTTCTTCAAGCTCCACCGCTAAATTCAACGCGGTCTGACCGCCTAAATTGGCAAGAAGCCCATCAGGCCGTTCTTTCTTAATGATGGCTGTCAGGCTTTCTGCTGTCAGAGGCTCAAAATAAATTTCATCAGCGAAGGCTTCATCAGTCATAATTGTCGCCGGATTGCTGTTGACGAGAATGACCCGGTAGCCCTCCTCCTTCAGCGCGATGCACCCTTGAGTGCCTGAATAATCAAATTCTGCCGCCTGCCCGATGATGATCGGGCCTGAGCCGATTACTAATATGCTTGAAATACTGGTGTCTTTAGGCATGCGCGATTTCTCTCCTTGCTGGTATCACATTCTTTAGATAATCATCAAAAATCCATTCGCTTTCCGCAGGTCCGGGATGGGCTTCCGGGTGGAATTGAACACTCATGACAGGCAGTTTTTTATGGGCAAGCCCTTCAACTGACGTATCATTGACATGATGAAACCTGATCGTGAGCTCTTCTTCATTAATCGACTGTTCATCAACCACATAGCTGTGGTTTTGGCTTGTCATAAAGACCCGTTTCGTCTCACGGTCGATGACCGGATGATTAGCTCCCCTGTGCCCGAATGGCAGCTTAAAAGTATTCCCTCCAAACGCGAGCGCGATCAGCTGATGTCCGAGACAAATGCCGAGAGTCGGAAAGCGACTGATGATGCTTTTGATCTTTCCTAAATATGGCTGAATGGCTTTCGGATCTCCAGGTCCGTTCGATAGCACAATGCCATCGGGTTTGATGTTGTATACGGCCTCCATTTGCTGGTATGGCACCACAGTAACCTTGCAGCCTCTTTTGACAAGTGATGATGCGATTGACTTTTTATAGCCAAAATCAATGAGAGCGATATGTTTATTCCCGTCGCCGAATGTGCTGATTTCCTGGGCTGAAGCCTGCTCTGCCACATTCTCGGGTTGAAGGGCAATCTCAGCTCCTTCTTTAGAGGCTGTGACTGTTGCACCCATCGTCCCGTTTGCCCGAATTTTCTTCACGACAGCCCTCGTATCAACATGGGTTAACAACGGAATGTTCCATTTCTGTAAATACTCCTTGAGGCTGTATACCGCTTCATAATGAGAAAAGTGATCACACGCCTCATAGACAACCGCGGCTTTTACTTGCGGTTTCTTGCTTTCAAAGTCCTTTTCATTTATGCCGTAGTTGCCAATCAGCGGGTAGGTAAATACAATAATCTGTCCCTTATACGATGGATCTGTCAGCACTTCCTGGTAGCCTGTCATTCCTGTGAAAAAAACAGCTTCTCCCGTACAGTTTTCATGACCGTCCAG
>NZ_JAVAXX010000361.1:0-5470 GCF_042709275.1 Bacillus sp. LR_5
TGCTTCTGTTCGTTTGATGTTATCATAAACAGCTTGTCTTGAAACCTCATATTCTTCGGCTATTTCGCCTAGGGAGAAATCGTCCAAATAATAAAGCGACATATAGCTCTTCTGTTTTGACGTCAACAACGACTGATAAAAATCAAACAGATAATTCATTCTCGTTGTCTTTTCGAGTGACATTTGAGCTCTCCCCTTTGTTAAGTCAAATCCCTTTACGATAACTTAGTTTACACGGTTTTAATGACACTGTCAAGTTTTTATCTTGTCAAAGCCGCGATTAACTTTTCCAAAATACGCTAAATATCATCCAATTTATTCCGATATTGTATATGAACCCTATTTTAAGGAGGATTTTTATGAAAAAAATCGGTTTATTGTTTATGTTATGTCTGGCAGCCCTGTTTACAATAGGTTTCCCGGCACAGCAAGCAGACGCTGCTGAGGCACCTTATAAGGCCTCAATCACAAATATCAGCACAGATGGAGGGGTATACGGTAAAATCAATTACGGACAAGGTCAATATTGGCGAGTCAAGTACAATATTACAGTAAGCGGCAAATTACTCGACCAAAACGGACAGCCAGTGCCAAACGCGCCCGTAAGATTTGAAGCGGACACGAAGGTCGGAAACACAACACAAACTGCTTCAGGAACGACTGATGCAAACGGAACATTTGAGGTTCCAATGTATTTGGGGCCAGCTGCTGGTTACTATACGTATTACACATCTGTTTCCGTTCATTACTATGACATCATCCCATTCAGAGTTTTTTCTGGTGAGTCAAGACTGGTATCCACTGATAACAGCCTTTATCATTTCGCCTATCAAGTAAGAAGATAAAAAAGAAAAAGGCCCCAAGATGTTGGGGCCTTTTTCTTAATCGTCGGCTTTTTCCACTAAATCTGAAAAGAGTCCGTACACATAGGATTCTGGATCAAATTCCTGAAGGTCATCAACTTTTTCTCCTAAACCGACTAGTTTAACCGGGATGTGAAGCTCGTTGCGAATCGCAAGGACGATACCGCCTTTTGCCGTACCGTCAAGCTTCGTTAAAGCAATGCCGGTAACATTTGTTGCTTTAGAGAATTCTTTTGCCTGAGCCATTGCATTTTGGCCGGTCGTGGCATCAAGGGCAAGCAGCACCTCATGCGGAGCTTCAGGAACTTCTCTTTCGATAACACGTTTTACTTTTTCAAGCTCTTTCATGAGATTTACTTTGTTTTGGAGACGCCCTGCCGTATCACAAATTAATACATCGGCATTTCTTGCTTTCGCAGCATGAACAGCATCGTAGATGACAGCTGCCGGATCGCTTCCGGCCGTCTGCTTAATGACAGGCACTCCTGTACGCTCTCCCCATACTTCCAGCTGTTCAATGGCTCCCGCTCTGAAAGTGTCTCCGGCGGCAAGTACGACAGATTTTCCTTCTTGTTTCATTTTATGAGCAAGCTTTCCGATCGTTGTTGTTTTCCCGACACCGTTTACACCTACCAGAAGGATTACGTTTAAACGCCCATCCTGGATGTTCAGTTCTGAAATTTGCTCATCTCCGCTGTTATAAATCTCGACCAGTTTCTCAGAAATCACTGACTGGACTTCCTTTGGATCTTGAATATTTCTGCGTTTGACTTCTTTTTTCAGCTCATCTATTAATTCCATAACGGTTGTAAAACCGACATCCGCGCTGATAAGAACCTCTTCAAGCTCTTCGAAGAAATCCTCATCCACTTTACGGTAACGGGATACAAGATCATTCACTTTGTTTTGAAAGGAGTTTCTTGTTTTTTCAAGGCCATCCTTAAACTTTTCAGATACGGAATCTGTCTGTTTTGTGATTTTCTCTTTTAATTTTTTAAAAAAGCTCATCTTTTAACCTCTTTCCTCGTTACTGAACGAATTCTTTTGTTTCTTCCAGCTTAACGGAGATTACCTTGGAAACACCGGATTCCTGCATGGTTACGCCATAAAGCACATCCGCTTCTTCCATCGTTCCTTTTCTGTGGGTAATCACAATAAACTGGGTATCACTGCTGTATTTTTTTAAATACTGCGCAAACCGGAACACATTCGCTTCGTCGAGCGCAGCCTCTACTTCGTCAAGGACGCAAAACGGCACTGGACGAACCTTTAGGATTGAGAATAAGAGCGCTATAGCAGTAAGCGCACGCTCTCCGCCTGACAGGAGGTTTAAGTTTTGCAGCTTTTTCCCCGGCGGCTGAGCGATAATCTCGACTCCTGAATGAAGCAGATCGTTAGGATCGGTGAGCCTCAGTTCAGCTCGCCCTCCTCCGAATAAGGAGCGAAAAACTTGATCAAAGTGTGAGCGGATTTGAACGAATGTGTCGTTAAAGCGCTTCGTCATTTCTTCATCCATTTCTTCAATCACTTGGAACAAGGTATTTTTCGCTTCTGTTAAATCTTCTTTTTGTTCCGACAGAAACTTGTACCGTTCGTTGACCCTCTCAAACTCATCTATGCTTCCGAGGTTCACAGTACCCAGCTCTTCAATTGCGAGTTTAATCAGCTTCACGCGCTTTCTGGCTTCCTCTGGATCAGTTTCAAGCTGATATTTCTCTTTTGCCCCCTCAAAGGACAAGCTGTATTCCTCCCGTAAGTATTGGAGTAAATTATCAAGCTCGACTTCCATTCGTCCAAGTTTGACTTCTTCGTCTTTTAAGAGCGTTGTTTTTTGTTTATACAGGCGTTTCATTTCTTTCAGCTCACGCTCATACGTATCAAGCCCATGCTGAAGCTTGATGCGCTGATCGCGCCTTAATGCAATCAGTTCGATCGTTTTCGTTTTGTCATTCAATTTATGTTTTGCTGCTTCTTCCAGCTTTTCTTCGCCGCTGGTGCTAGATGACATCTCTGACGTTAAGAAGCTTAAGTCTTCTTTTGCTTCTTTTAACGCAAGCTCTGTTTCAGTGAGCTCTTTCTTTAATCTGGCAAGGTTGTCCTCTTCCCCCTTGCATGCCTGCTCTTTTTTGGCCGCAGCGATCTTCAGCTCAGTCAGCTCGTTGGAGAGAGACTCTTTCGTTGAGGATTGCGTTTGTTTTTGTTTTGTCAGTTTGTCTATGTCCTCTTCAAGCTGTTTCATCTTTTCAGATACGGCAGAGAGCCCTTCTTCAAGCTTGCGTTTGCGCACTTTTCTCTCTTCATCGCTTTCTGACAGAGCAGATTTTTCTTGGTCATAGAGCTCTAAATGGGTATTGATATTTTTCTCGGCAACTTGAAGTTCGTACAGCTGGCCTTTCACATCCTGCTGCTTTAACCTTAAGCCTTCCCCGGTTTCTCTTAAGTCAGCCAGTTTTTTCTCCATATCCTGAATGGAGTGCTTAAGGGTTTTGACCTCTTGTTCAAGCAGAGCTGTTTTCTCTTCCATTTCAGCGAGCCGTTTCGTCACATCTTCTAGCTCCCGGCTTCTTCCGAGGAGGGAGTTATTTTTCTTTTTAACCGCGCCGCCCGTCATTGAACCACCGGGGTTCACAACATCTCCCTCAAGGGTTACGATGCGGTACCGGTGCCCGAGAAGCTTCGCAAGCTCGTTTGCGCTCTTTAAGTCCTCTGTGATCAGAACGGTTCCAAGAAGATTCTGGATGACGCTTCGATACGCAGGATCAAATGTGACAAGTTCACTGGCAACCCCGAGAAATGATGAATGCCGGGCGGCTGTTTCCGCGTCACGGCTTTGAAGCTGGCGGTCTCTAATAACAGAAAGAGGCAGAAACGTCGCCCGGCCGAAGGAATTCTGCTTTAAATATTGAATCGCTTTTCGGGCAGATTGTTCATCGTCGGTCACGACATGCTGAGCAGAAGCGCCGAGCGCTATTTCAATGGCCGTTTCATACTTTTGTTCTGTAGAAATCAGCTCAAGAACCGCTCCGCGAATTCCACCAAGGCGCTCTTTCGCTTTTAGCACTTCTTTAACACCTTGATAAAAGCCGGAGAAATCTCCCTGCATCGTCTCAAGCATGTCCTTTTTTGATCTCGCTTGCTGAACGTATTGGTATGCCTGATACAGAGCGGATTCATTTTTTTCGTATTGGCGCTTTTTCTGCTCATATTTTGTCTGCATATCACGATATGCACCGACTTGACTGTGAATCTCCTGCTCAATTCGGGCAAATTCCGTTTCACATGCGGCTTTACGCGCAGAAATATCACGCCGTTCCTGCAGGTGCTTTTCATTGTTGTCCGCAAGTCTCTGCAATGTGACAGCGGATTGGGACATCTGGTCATCAAGAAGCTGGAGTTCGTTGCGTATCGAAGCCTGGCTGTTTAACAGCTCAAAATAATCACTTTTCAGCTGCTCGATTTTCTCTTCGACATTTTCATTGTGAAGACTGAGAGCCTGCTGTTTTTCTTTTACTTGCGCCCTTAACTGCTTCACCTCAGCCTGAAGCGTTTCGAAGATAGCTTCCTGCTTCGAAAGCTCTTCTTTCAGAACCGTTTCTTTTTGCTGAAACTGAACGATGGCTTCTTCAAGCTGTTCTTGGTTTTGCACAGCGTTTTTCTTTCGTTCTTTCAGGACTTCTTTACGGCCTTCAAGCTTTTCAAGCTCCTCACTAGTTACCAGTAAAACTTGCTGGAGCTCATCTACTGACTCATCAAGCGCTTGTATTTTGTCCCTTGTATCCTCAATCTTTGCTTCTTTCGCAGAAATAGCAGACGATTCAGCAAGCTCTTCTTCTTTTGCCATCTGCACTTTCTCTTTAAGAGTCGACCATTTACCATGCAGCTCTTCGATATCATAGGCAGTCAGCGCAATTTCAACATGCTCCAGCTCTTTCTTTTTCTCAAGGTAGTCTTTCGCTATTGAAGCTTGAATTTTAAGAGGTTCAACCTGCCCTTCAAGCTCATGTAATATATCTTCTACCCGATTTAGATTGTCCTGTGTCTCAAACAGTTTATTTTCTGCTTTTTTCTTTCTCGTTTTATATTTAAGCACCCCGGCCGCTTCTTCAAAGATACTGCGGCGATCCTCCGCTTTACTGCTCAGGATCTCTTCCACTTTCCCTTGGCTGATAATAGAAAATGCTTCTTTACCAAGCCCAGAGTCCATAAATAAATCAATAATATCTTTCAAGCGGCATGGCTGATTGTTAATCAGAAACTCACTCTCACCTGCTCTGTACACACGTCTTGTGACACTCACCTCGTGGAAGTCAATTGGCAAGAAATGATCATCATTATCAAGAGTAAGCGTAACTTCAGCTAGATTTAATCGCTTTCTTGAATCACTCCCGGCAAAAATGATGTCTTCCATTTTTCCGCCGCGAAGAGAGCGTGCCGATTGTTCGCCGAGAACCCAGCGAATGGCATCCGTGATGTTGCTTTTTCCGCTTCCGTTCGGCCCGACAACCGCTGTCACGCCTTTAACGAAGTCTACGGAAATCCGTTCTGCAAATGATTTAAATCCTATAACGTCTAAACGTTTGAGGAACATAGCGATCCTCCTTATGTAA
>NZ_JAVAXX010000362.1:0-5465 GCF_042709275.1 Bacillus sp. LR_5
ACCTTCACTTCAGTAATTTTAATGATGAAAAACAGGAGGGAGCACATTGGAGTTACGCTCAATCAAAACGTTTCATACGATCGTAAAATTTGGAAGCTTCTATAAAGCTGCAGAAATACTCAACTACTCGCAGCCGACGATATCGATGCGTATGAAGCAATTGGAGCAGGATTTAGGCGTACTGCTGTTTGAAAGAGGAAAAAGCCTGCAGTTGACAAAAGCAGGGAAACTTTTTTATGAACGAACAGGAGATCTTTTGATGCAATACGAGGCGCTTAAACACAACCTCTCCGACTTAAAGGAAGAAGAGGCAGGCATTATCAACATAGGGGTTTCAGAGCCAACCGCCAGTCTGATATTCCCCGAGATTTTAAAGGATTTCTTAAAGGATTACCCAAAGATAACAGTTAATATCAAGGTTGATGACGCCAATACCTGCAGTCAAAAGCTCTTAGACGGGACGATTGATTTTGCAGTCTGCGGCGAGCCGGAGCTGATTCTTGAAAATTACTACCATCCATTTTTTTATGACACATTAAATGTGATTGTATCTGATCAACATCCGCTCGCTGAGAAGAAGGCTGTCCATTTGTCTGATTTAGCAGAAGAGCGCTTCATATTTACGCCCGCCAATTGCCCCATTCGCTTACAAATTGAACAGCACTTACATAGAGAACTCGGGAATCGCTACAAAAAAATGGAGCTCACAAGCAGCATGTCACATAAATATTACGTACGTGAAAACATCGGAATTTCAATCTTTACCAGCACCGCACATTCTAAACCGTTCAACGGCACTAAAGTTATTCCAATTCTGAACCTGGATATCACCCCGCCCATAGGGCTGTTGACAAATCAAAAAGAAGTTCATTTTGACCGCGCCACGAAGGACTTGATCGCCCGGATAACCAAACGTTTTCAGCAGCGCAGCAAAGAATTGGAAGGAACCTCTGATAGGACCATTACAGGATAACTGAAAAAATAAAAACCACCTCCTGATTCATCAGGAGATGGTTTCACGGTTTAAAGCTCGATCGTCTCACCGACCGACATGACTTTGCCGACTCCGCCCGGCAGGCTGTCAGCGAATGCTTCTGGGTCTTGTTCGATGACCGGGAATGTATTGTAATGCACCGGCACGACCTGTTTTGCGCGCAGCCATTCAGCGGCAAGCTTGGCGTCTTCAGGCCCCATCGTAAAGTTATCGCCAATCGGCAGGAAAGCAAGGTCGATATGATTCAATTCGCCAATGAGTTTCATATCAGAGAAAAGAGCCGTATCGCCCGCGTGGAAAATCGTTTTATCTTCTACAGTCAGCAAAATACCGGCAGGCATGCCTGTGTAAGTGATCGTTTTGTTTTCTTCATCTGTGACTGCTGATCCATGAAAGGCCTGTGTGAGCTTCACTTTTCCAAAATCGAACTGGCGGGAGCCGCCGATGTGCATTGGATGAACATTCAAGCCTTTCCAGCCTAAGTACACAGCGAGCTCGTTCGGTGCTATAACCAGCGCGTTATTTTGCTTGGCGATTTGTTCAGTATCACCGACATGGTCATTGTGGCCGTGCGTTAGTAAGATGACATCCGCTTTTACATCCTCCGGCTTTATATCCGTTAATGAATTCCCTGTTAAAAACGGATCAAAAATAATATGATGGTCCTTCGTTTCCACTGTGATTACAGAATGTCCGTGATATGTCACTTTCATTTCTTTCACCTCGTCACATGATTTTGATTTTTTTATTTTCCCTTTTTAAAAAGCTGAAAAACTTATGTTGTTTGATTCTTGTTAATGACATTGAGGCCTCCGGTGGCTTCAATGACAGTCCCTGTCACAAGGTCTGAGTTCTCCTCACACAAGAAAGCGATAATCCGGGCGATATCCTCGCCTGTACCGGATCTTCCTATCGGCGTTTTTTCTTTGCCGATTCGCATTCTGGCTTCCTCTATCGATGCTTCTTTCATGTCGCCGACAATGTCTCCCGGGCAAACCATGTTGGCGGTTATGCCGAATTCGGCTTCTTCAATGGCAATTGTCTTCGTCAAAGAAGCCAAGCCCACTTTCGCAGCGCCAAATGCCGATCGGTGAAGCCAGCCGGGCGCGTGAGCCGCACCTTGGAATCCGTACGTAATAATGCGTCCAAATTGCTGTTTTCTCATAATAGGAATAACCGCTTTGAATAAATGAAAGACGGCGCTTAAATTTCCTTCCAGCATGCCATACCATTCATCATCAGTATAATCGGCTAACTTTTTACGTTCAAATATGTATGGTCCAGCGTTGTTAATCAAAAAGTCGATCCTTCCGAAGCGGTTTAAGGCAGCCTCTGCAATACGCAGCAGATCTTCTTTTTTGGTGACATCACCTTTTACAAATTGCAGCCGGTCAAGACAATCGGGACAGGCTTCCTTCAGGCGGCTGACTGCCTCCTCATCCTGTCTGTAATTGACTGTTACTGAATACCCCTTTGCAAGCAACGTTTCAGTCACTTTGCGGCCTAAACCCTTCGAACCGGCAGTAATTAAAGCATGTCGCACATGAATACCTCCCAAAGCAACGTCGCCGCTTTCAATAAAGTGTTTCTTCTTCTACTTTACTATAAAAGGCTTGCAATATCACTTTTTACACTTTGGCATACAAAAAAAGCTGCCTGTACAGACAGCTTATTCTACAGGAGATGAAGACTCCTGATCAGGCATATCGACATAACCGCTTTGATACGCTTCTGAAATGAGCCTTGTTGTCTCCTGGCTTTCTTGTTCATCATAAATATAGCGTTCCGGTTCTTTTTTCATCATTCTGCCTCCCATCATTATAGAGGTAGGTTGGCTATAATGACGGGATTTTATGAAGGAAATTTTAACAAACTCCTGCTGCCACGCAAGCTTTCGCTTTTTCAAGCGCCTGCTTTACCTGTTTGAATCCGGTGCCGCCGGCGCTCATTCTTTTTTCAACTGCGTAGTAAGGGTCTAACACAGTGTAAATATCTTCTTCAAATAGTGTGCTCGCCTGCTGAAACTCGCCAAACGGCATATCGCTTAAATAGATCCCTCTTTCGATGCATGTGTACACAAGTTTCCCGACCACTTCATGCGCTTCTCTGAACGGCATTCCTTTTTTAGCTAAATAATCGGCCAGTTCCGTCGCATTTGAAAAGTCTTGTTTTGTTGCTTGCTTCATGACGTCTTTGTTTACAGTCATTGTTTGGATCATGCCTGTGAAGATTTGCAGGCTGCCCTCCACCGTTTTCACCGTGTCAAACATGCCCTCTTTGTCTTCCTGCAGATCTTTGTTGTAAGCGAGCGGAAGTCCTTTCATGATCGTAAACAGCCCCATCATATCGCCGTATACGCGTCCTGTTTTGCCGCGGATCAGCTCCGCCATATCAGGATTTTTCTTTTGCGGCATCATGCTGCTTCCTGTTGCGTACGTATCGTCAAGCTCGATGAATTTAAACTCCTGCGAGCACCATAAAATGATTTCTTCAGAGAAACGGGATAGGTGCATCATCAGCATACTGCTGTTGCTTAAAAACTCCAAAATGAAGTCTCTGTCGCTGACGCCGTCCAAGCTGTTTTCATAAATGGCATCAAAGCCGAGCAGTTCCGCTGAATAATCACGGTCAATTGGGAAGGTTGTTCCCGCGAGCGCCCCGCAGCCGAGCGGAGATTTGTTAATCCGCTTCATCGAATCCTGAAAACGCTCCTTGTCGCGCTCAAGCATCCAGAAATACGCAAGCAGATGGTGAGCGAATGAAATCGGCTGGGCGCGCTGCAGATGTGTGTAGCCCGGCAGAATCGTTTCAACGTTCGCATCCGCCTTTTCAATCAGCGCACTTTGGAATGCCTCAATCAGATCGATGATGTGGCCGACATGATTCTTCAAATATAAATGCATGTCAGTCGCCACCTGGTCATTCCGGCTTCTGCCGGTATGCAGCTTGCCGCCAAGAGGACCGATTTCGTCAATGAGCATTTTCTCAATGTTCAAATGAATATCCTCATAATCGACTGAGAATTCCAATGCTCCCTCCTCTGCTTTTTGCAAAAGGGTATTCAGGCCCTCTCGGATTTTCAGCTCTTCTTCAGCTGTCAGAATACCGCATTTTTTCAGCATGGCAGCATGTGCGAGAGACCCTGTAATGTCTTCAGCAACTAAATTTTGGTCAAATGATATGGACGCGCCGAACTCGTCGACCCATTTTTCCGGTGTTTTTTGAAATCGGCCTCCCCAAAGCTTCTTCATGCTTTAATCTGCTCCTTCTTTTTCACGATGCTGTTCACTTTTGTCGGAAGTCCCCAAAGCTCGATAAATCCGATTGCTGCATGGTGATCAAATGCATCGTCTTTTGTATATGTTGCAAGTTTTTCATCATATAGAGAGTATTCTGATTTACGTCCTTCTACAATTGCATGGCCTTTAAACAGCTTCACGCGGACAATGCCTGTGACATGCTTTTGCGTTTCTTTTAAGAAAGCGTGCAGCGCATCTTTTAACGGCGAGAACCATAAGCCGTTGTAAATGATCTCTGACATTTTTTGCTCGATGATCGGTTTAAAGTGGGCTACCTCTTTCACCAGTGTCAAATCTTCTAATTCTTTATGCGCTTTGATCAGTGTCATCGCACCAGGGCATTCGTATACTTCCCGGGATTTAATGCCGACGAGGCGGTTTTCCACGTGGTCGATACGTCCGACACCGTGCGCGCCCGCCATTTCATTCAGCTTCAAGATCAGCTCAGAAAGCGAGTAGGAAACACCGTCAATGGAGACAGGCACGCCTTGTTCAAATGCAATTTCAATCACTTCCGGCGTGTCCGGCGTTTTTTCCAGCGGAGCTGTTAAATCGTATGCACCTTCTGGCGGCGCTGCCCATGGATCTTCTAAAATGCCGCACTCATTGGCGCGTCCCCAGAGGTTTTGGTCGATAGAATACGGGCTGTCAAGATTGATCGGAATCGGAATGCCGCGGCTAGCCGCATATTCAATTTCTTCTTCACGTGACCACTGCCATTCGCGAACCGGCGCGATGACTTCTAGGTCAGGGTTTAATGATTTAATGGAAACTTCGAAACGAACCTGGTCATTTCCTTTCCCAGTGCATCCATGGGCAATCGCCTGTGCATCTTCTTTTTCCGCTATTTCAACCAGCTTTTTCGCGATCAGCGGCCGAGATAATGCCGAAACGAGCGGGTATTTTCCTTCATACATCGTGTGGGCCTGCAAAGAAATAAGCGCGTAATCCTGTGCAAATTCTTCTTTTGCATCGATCACGTAGGAGTTTGTCGCGCCGACTTCAAGCGCTTTCTGCTGAACAAATGCCAAATCTTTGCCCTCACCGACATCCAGGCAGCAGGCGATGACATTATATCCTTGCTCCTGAAGCCATTTTATTGCGACGGAAGTATCAAGACCCCCTGAGTATGCTAATACGACTTTTTTCTGTTCTGACATGATAAAAATCCC
>NZ_JAVAXX010000363.1:0-5414 GCF_042709275.1 Bacillus sp. LR_5
GGGGGTACAGGTTTCAAAAGATGCACAGAGACCCGCCGGCTCGAGAGACATCGTCGTCATCCGGCAAAAGCAGTACGCATACCCTTCATTCCGATATCAGCTTCTGCAGCCCAATGATTCCTTCTCTGTAAAGCGGCGTCAGCATCTGAAGATCCGCTGTATCAGGTCGGTGAAATACAAAGGCCGCGGCAAACAGGCATAAAGCTGTTTGCCGCCCCTTTCATTATTTGTTCCAGTCTGCCAGGAATTGTTCGATTCCTTTGTCTGTTAACGGGTGTTTAGTGAGCGCATGAATGACTTTCAGCGGCATTGTGCCGATATGAGCCCCTCTAAGAGCAGCTTCTGTCACGTGCTGCGGATGGCGGATTGACGCTGCAATGATTTGCGTGTCAAGGCCGTGAATATCAAAAATCTGTTTAACTTCTGAAATCAGGTCAAGCCCGTTGTGGCCGATGTCATCTAAACGTCCCAGGAATGGAGAGACATATGTTGCCCCCGCTCTGGCAGCAAGAAGCGCCTGGTTGGCATTGAAGATCAATGTAACGTTTGTTTTGATGCCTAAGTCAGTAAGTGCTCTTACCGCTTTTAAACCGTCAGACGTCATTGGGATTTTCACCGTAATGTTCGGAGCGATCTTCGCCAGTTCTTTTCCTTCCTCGATCATTTCCTCAGCTTTCAAAGAAATAACCTCTGCGCTTACAGACCCTTTCACGACGTCTGTGATCTCGCGAAGACGGTCGTGGAATGATACGTTAGCTTCCTTTGCTACTAAACTAGGATTCGTCGTTACACCGGCGAGAATTCCTAATTCATTCGCTTCTCTAATTTCATCGATATTGGCTGTATCAACAAAGAATAACATTTTCAAAAAGCCTCCCTGATTAAGAAATTTTCTGAACTGCGAATATGATTGCGCTTTCTAAAGATAGACGGAAAACCGCCTGTCAAGCTGTCAGGCGGCTATAAAAAGTTCCAATTGAATTAAGCTTGGTTTGAAGAACCAAATTCACGCATTTTACCGATAACTGTTTCTTTGATCGCTTCACGAGCTGGTCCAAGGTATTTACGTGGATCGTACTCGTCAGGCTTAGCTGCCAATGTTTCGCGAACAGCTTTTGCAGAAGAAATTTGGTTTTCAGTATTCACGTTGATTTTAGCTGTACCAAGTGAAATTGATTTTTTGATGTCAGCAGTCGGAATTCCAGTACCGCCGTGAAGAACTAGCGGAAGACCAGTTGATTTTCCGATCTCTTCCATTTCTTTGAAGCCAAGGTTTGGCTCACCTTTGTAAGGGCCGTGAACAGAACCTAATGCAGGTGCAAGGCAGTCGATGCCAGTGCGCTCAACAAGCTCTTGGCACTCTTTAGGATCAGCGTAGATTACGCCTTCAGCGATAACGTCATCTTCTTGTCCGCCTACTGTTCCAAGCTCAGCTTCTACAGATACTCCGTGGAAATGAGCAAGCTCAACAACTTTAGCAGTTGTTGCTACGTTTTCTTCAAATGGATGGTGAGAAGCGTCGATCATTACAGATGTGAAACCTGCATGAATCGCTTTCGCACAAGATTCAAAGCTTGAACCGTGGTCTAAGTGAATCGCAACAGGAACTGTCACTTTGTACTCTTCCATAAGTGCTTTTACCATAGCAACGACTGTTTTGAAGCCGCCCATGTAGCGTCCCGCACCTTCGGAAACACCAAGGATCACTGGAGATTTTTCTTCTTCAGCTGCTTGTAAAATCGCTTGAGTAAACTCAAGGTTGTTTAAGTTAAATTGTCCTACAGCGTACCCTTTTTCTTTAGCTGTATTCAACATTTCCGTCATAGAAACTAAAGGCATGTCGAATGTCCTCCTTATGTAGCCTGATTGTCTTCTAGCGAAAAAAGCTTTCCACCCTAGCATGACCCATATATTGCTGTCATATGTAAATACTCAGATCGCTTTTTCTCCATAACTAGGATACCAACTTTTCGACAAATCGGCAACATAATGACATGATTCATTTGTTTCTTCTTTTTGTCAGTTAGACTTCAGGGGCAGATATTTTTTGACGGCGTCTCTGATTTCGTCGATGTCAAACGGCTTGGCAAAGTGCGTCAGGGCGCCCAATTCCTTCGATTCCTGGATCATGTCGAGCTCTCCGTATGCCGTCATGATAATGACCCGGATGTTTTCGTCAATGACCTTCATCCGTTTTAAGATTTCGATTCCGTCCATGCCGGGAATTTTCATGTCCAACAGCACAAGGTCGGGCCGTTCTTTTGTCACAATGTCAAGCGCCTGCAAGCCGTTCGCAGCCTGAAACGTCTGGTAGCCTTCTTTATTGAACACTTCATTTAGCAAAATACGAATGCCGTATTGATCATCAACGATTAAAATTTTTTCATTCATCATTTTACACCCCAATATTATGATTTTCGTCAAAAGTAAGCAGTATTGTATGTATTCTGTTTGATTTTCCTATTTCCTTTAATTATAATAGTCTACTTTACGACATTTTCTGAGCATTTTCTCTTTTGTTGTATACTGATATTGTACGTTATAAAGGAGGATTCACTTATGTTGAAAATATTCACGACGCAGTTAACAGGTATTTTTTCCCGCATTCAGGATAAGGAATCTGACGCGATTGAAGATGGGGCGCGGCTGCTTGCTCAAGCGGTGATCAGCGGGCATTCCATTTATTTATACGGAGCGAATGAGCTTCAGGGCGTCTTTTTTGAGGCCACCGAAAGCAAAGAACCCTTCCCATCTGTCAAAGCCTTTCCAGAAAGCGCTGAGGAAGTGACAGAAAGCGACAGGGTGCTGATGTTTTGCTCAGGGACGGGCACAGCCGAAGAACAGTCTCTCGCAAAAGAGCTTTATGAAAAAGGTGCGGGAGTCGTATGCGTATCGCCCGCAGCCAAAGACAGTGCGGGAATAGAACAGTATTGTGATGTGCATATTGATTCTAAATTAAAAATGCCGCTTGTTCCCGATGAAGACGGCACCCGTTACGGGTTTCCCTCTTTAATGACAGCACTGTATGTCTATCACGCTTTATCGTTTACACTAAAAGAAATTCTGCAAGAGTATGCATAATATCTTATTGTACATGCTGGAACTTGCCGGAAACAAATAAAAAAGACTTGCCCGCTTTTGACAAACGGCAAGTCTTTTTTATTACTTCTGATTTGCAGCTTCGACAGACGCTCCGATAAAGCCTTTGAAGAGAGGCTGAGGTCTTGTCGGTCTTGACTTGAACTCTGGGTGGAACTGAGAAGCCACGAACCAAGGGTGGTCTTTCAGCTCGATGATTTCAACAAGGCGTCCATCAGGGCTTGTGCCTGAGAATACGAAGCCTTGCTCTTCCATTTGCTGTCTGAATTCATTGTTAAACTCATAGCGGTGGCGGTGGCGCTCGTACACCACTTCATCCTGATACACTTCAAAGGCTTTCGTGCCTTCTTCAAGCTTACAAGGGTAAAGGCCGAGACGAAGCGTTCCCCCAAGATCCTCAACATCCTTTTGTTCAGGAAGAAGATCAATGATCGGGTATTGAGTTGACGGATCAATTTCCGCTGAGTGAGCGCCTTTTAAGCCCAATACATTTCGTGCGTATTCAATAGACGCCACCTGCATGCCCAAGCAAATGCCCAAGAACGGAATGTTGTTTTCGCGCGCGTATTTTGTCGCGACGATTTTGCCTTCAACACCGCGGTCTCCGAATCCGCCCGGCACAATGATGCCGTCTGTTCCGCTTGTGAGTTCTGCGATATTGTTTTCTGTCACTTCTTCTGCGTTGATCCACTTCACTTTTACATCTGTGTCAAACGCATAGCCCGCATGGCGGAGAGACTCGACAACAGAAATGTATGCGTCAGGAAGCTCAACGTATTTGCCGACAAGGCCGATTGTAATCGTTTGAGACAGGTTGCTGACTTTGTTAACAAGCTCTTTCCACTCGGACATTTCCGCTTCTTTGCATGCCAATTTCATGTGCTCGCAAACAAGCTTATCAAGCCCTTGTTTTTGAAGCTCCAGCGGAATGGAGTAAAGGTTGTCCGCATCTTCACATTCAATAACCGCTTTTGTATCAATGTCGCAGAAAAGCGCGATTTTATCTTTCATATCTTGAGAAATCGGCATTTCTGTACGAACGACGATGATGTTTGGCTGAATGCCCAAGCTGCGCAATTCTTTTACGCTGTGCTGTGTCGGTTTTGTTTTTAATTCGCCAGCAGCTTTAATGTAAGGCACGAGCGTACAGTGGATGTACATTACGTTTTCACGGCCGATGTCGCTCTTCATTTGGCGGATCGCTTCAAGGAATGGCAGTGATTCGATGTCTCCGACAGTACCGCCGATTTCTGTAATGACAACATCTGCGTTTGTCTCTTTCCCTGCGCGGTAAACACGGTCTTTCAATTCGTTTGTGATGTGCGGAATGACCTGTACGGTTCCTCCAAGGTAATCTCCGCGGCGTTCTTTTTTAAGAACTGTTGAATAGATTTTACCTGTTGTCACGTTGCTGAATTTATTCAGGTTAATGTCGATAAAACGCTCATAGTGACCAAGGTCCAAGTCTGTTTCAGCGCCGTCATCCGTTACGAATACTTCACCGTGCTGGTACGGGCTCATTGTTCCCGGGTCAACGTTGATGTATGGATCGAATTTTTGAATCGTCACGTTCAGTCCGCGGTTTTTCAGCAAACGCCCTAATGAAGCTGCTACAATACCCTTTCCAAGTGAGGATACAACTCCCCCGGTTACAAAAATATATTTCGTCATTTCGTTTGCTCCTCTCTTCGCTCTTAGCTACATTTTTAAAATGTACTATTTTATAAAAAATCATTTAGCCTTTTAAATGATTTATAAGAAAAATGAGGGGTGAAAATAAGAAAGCTCCCTTTCAATTTCTTGAAAGGGAGCATAACGTACTATGTTCTCTCTTCGTTTTTGAAGAGCCCAAAATACATACTACATAGTTCGACTATGAAAGTCAAGATCGTTTTGAAGATGAAATCTGATACTATTTAATTTCCTCTTCTTCATCATCATAGTCTTCATCATCTTCATCAACAATATCTTCTTCGATCTCAAGATCGTCGTCGTCTTCGTCAAGATCTTCGTCGTCAAAATCGTCGGCTTCAAGATCGAGTTCTTCCTCAACTTCATCCAAATCAAGGTCGTCTTCGTCGATCTCTTCAAACTCGTCAAGATCAAGATCTTCTTCGACTGCTTTCTTCGCTTTTTTCTTTTTCGCCTTGACTGTCGGCTGAGTTTCTTCATCAAGCTGATCATACGGATACCAGCTGCGAAGCCCCCACGTCTGGTCAGAAAGCGCCAGGAAGCGGCCGTCAATGTTTAAATCTGTATAAAATTGAGCAATGCGGTCTCCAAGCTCTTCTTTTTTCACGCCGAGCAAAGATGCG
>NZ_JAVAXX010000364.1:0-5403 GCF_042709275.1 Bacillus sp. LR_5
GTCTTCAGCCTATCCCCGGCAGAACCGCAATTGCAAAGAACAAAACCACCGTAACCCCACCGAGAAGCCAGCCATTTGTTTTATCACGCTTTGCAATGATAGTTTCATCACCGATCATTTTCAGATCATCTGCCTTTGCCACGAGCACCGGTATGTAATCTGGATGCACTTTCAAATATTCCGCCGCCTGCTCAACTGTCATCGCTTCGTCTCTCGTGGATTTGACTGCCCGTTGCAGCTCAACCTGTAAAGGAATCATTCTGCTTCACCTTCCAATTCATTTTGGGCAACTGTTATCGCGAAATTGAGATTTGTTATGATCTTCTCTAATGCCTGTTTGTATCGTTTCCTATCCCCGCTTAGTTGCTGGATACCCTTTTGAGCTTGCCGGAATTGATGTACCGTTACTTCCTGCTGGCGCTTGTTTTCTTCAATGATTTCCTGTTGCTTAACAGACAGTTCAGTCCGATCAATCAGAAAGTCAATATGCTCTTTGGCCATCCAATATTGATCTGTCAGCTTAGCATTTTCATAGCCTTTTAGTTTTGAAATACGCACTTTAATTTCCTGTAATTTATCCATGTCCGTTCCTCCCATATCGCAGAGAGGACCGGCCCCTCTGCGTCACATTTTATAGCCGATCTCAAAATCAATTCTGGAGAGATTACCTTTTGACGTTTGTACGATTGTTTTACCGTGCTCCGGCATTTCCGTTAATTTGAATGATCTATTGTTTCCGTCAATCACAATGACGTAATTTTTGTCATTTTCAATTTGATTAAGTACCTGTTCCAGATTTTCTATATGTTTTGGACAGTTCACTGTAAACGCCCCCATATGGTATAATAGAAGTGTCGAGTTTCTATTTTCCATACGGGTGACGTCTACTAATGACTGTCATCACATCCAATCGTTCATCGGGAAAACTTGCAGCTTTGTCTGTGGTTCTTCCGTTGGGATGATTGGATGTTTTTTTATATACTCCAAACGCTCCTCTTCCGTCATAACCCATGTAATGACTTCTCCATGCTGACGTAAGTTCTTATTTTCTGTCATGTCCTCGCCTCCTTACTCTTCGTTTAATTGTTTGATGCGCAGATTGTAAAGCGTCTCAATTTCATCGTCTGACTGGCGTTCCAGAAATGCTTTTCCGTATCCGCCCAAAATAGTGAGCCACTCAATCAAGTGCTGACGTTCTGTCCATTCCAACGGTCCCCGTTCCCTTCTTGATCAATAATTGCATCGCAGCATTTTTATAGTCAGGCGGACATTCTTCATACCGCACAATGACCATAAGTTGGTGAATGGTTGCTTTCTCAAAAGGGGAGGCGCTGCCTGATAAGATCATGTTCCGTCGCATCCTTTCCGAGAAGTCCGTTCATTCGTGGCTGAATGAAGTCCCTGCTGGCTTGATCCATAACAAGGAATAGAACCTCGTCTATGTCTCTATTAAGCTCCTCTGAAATACAGATAATAGACTCATTGGCTTCCCACATTTCACGGAACCGCTTGATCTCCGAATCATTCCAGACAAAGTTTTTTTCAATGAATGGTATATACACCGGGCTATCCTGCACGAACCGCCGCAGATTCTCTTTTTTACTTCTCAGATGCGTTCTTTTGATTGAAATTCGTTTATTTGCATTTAACCCGTAAGGACGTGGCGGAAGCACGCGGCCTCTTGCAAAATCAACTATCAGCAAAATGATTTCATCTGGCTTTCTATTCAGCAGCTCGGCCATATCATAAATGGATTTGCCGTCGTACCAGTAATCAACAACCTGACGCATTTGCACCAATGACCATTCAAAATTAAGATCAGTCAAAGCGATTTCTAACCGATCAGCAAGAACCGCAACGCTCATGCCAAGCACTTCCTTACCGTACCGGTATACCGGTGAACAATGATCAATCTCTGTTCATGCTGCAGGTTTTTAGAAACCAGCCAGTTGTTTGGATTTAAACCGTTTTGCTTGATAATGTCCTTTTGTGCGCGTGTCGGGCGTTTACCGTGTTTCAAACTGCATTCCTCCTAAAGTTTTGATAGTCAGCAATTTTCTGATCAATGAGAGCAATAAGTTTATTAATATCTTTTTTGCGTTCAGCGTCAGTAAGCTTCCTTTCTGGCTTGAGCTCCCAAACGCCGGGCATAATCAACTGAGCCTTAGTTCCATGCAATGTTCCCACCTCCTTTTGGTATTCGTTTGTCCTCGCCAGTAAACTTGACAACCTTTGTCCCTTTCATCATTCGAGATATGATGCGACGTTGTAATTGGTCGTAATTATATTGGGCTTGTCCTGTCGAGACTCAATGATTGTCAGGATCAAGTCCGTGGCCCATGATTCCTCGCCGTCTTTGTCCTTTTTGACGTACTCTGCGCCCAAGTCATCCAGCACAAGTAATTGGCATTCTTCAATGTTTTTGAGAATAAAGCTTTCTGTTTCCGTCTTATCCCCATATGAGTTTCGGATTTTCCGTAGCAGCATTTTGGTATTTGCAAAGATCACTTTTTTTCGCAGCCCTTTAACATGCTGCACGACGCTGTGAGACAAGTGACTTTTTCCGATCCCGTAACTCCCTTGTAGTAGCAAGGAATCAAAGTCTCCCCAATTTTCAAAGTTCTCAGCGTACCATTTCAGCTTTCGGAAGGCGTCCATCTGTGAGTCTGATAAGCCTTTTAAGTTGAAGTTGCCGAATGTGGCTTTCTGGATATCCGGAGGGACCAGACTGTTATTCCAGAAGAATGCGTCCGCTGCTGTTTCTTCTTGAAACTCAATCATTTCTTTTTCTAGTGCAAGGTTGTCACAAGCTAAACACCGGCTGTGCTGCTTGCCATTCTGTAAGTAAATCGGAACCTCGTTACCGCATCCCTCACACTCCCTAACGCCGATCTTTTTCGGGAACAGGTGTTGCAGGCTTTTGGGAACTGCTTTAGAAAAGGCCGGAATATGGGTTTGTTTCGTTTGCTGGGCTGGAATCAAACTGACGGCCTCCCTTTTGATTTAAGTAATTTTCAAACTTGGTACCGAATAGCGTTTCTGGACGAATAAACTTGTTCATTTCCGGATCATTTAACCATTCTTGGGTTTTAACAAGGATGACATGTTTAAAATCATTGAATCTAAAACCCTCATTCCATCTTGCCTTAATAAGACTTCTTGTTTTCTGTGTAGCTGAACGATAGTTTTTACCAGATACTTTGTTCAAAAGTTCAATGATGAGTTTGTAAGGGATCACATCATTTTTGGAAGATGTGCTGTCGAGTTTACTCGACAATATATTTTCTTTTTCTTCTTCTTTTTCTTCTTCTTTTTCTTCTTCTTTTTCTTCTTCTTTTTCTTGTCCACTTGACGTTGACTTGAGGTGGTACGTGTCGTTCACGTGTCGTGAAAATGATTCCCTGATAACGTCATTAGGAATGTGTGGGAAAACAAGCTCTATCAGCGTTTTATCCTTGACTTCTTGCAACTCTTTTTCGATACAGTCCAGCATAGGTTTACCTGCTTTATTCAGGTTATATTTTCCCCACTTAATAATCGCAATTTCCCTAGTTTCAGAGTTATACTCGATTAGCCTATGATTATTTTGAAATCTGTCCATAAGACTGTTAACAGACTCTATAGAATACCCAATATCAAATGCCATTTGCTTTTTGGTAATAGAGTAAATTCCAATTTGAGTGGTGCTCGGATTAGTTAAAAGATACAGATAAAAGTATTTATCTTCAGGTGTTAATTCTTCTAACACTTTGGGATCTTGCCAGAATTGCACATGGACCTGCCGGAACTTAGCCATTTATTCTCCTCCCTTTTTTGTTTCGAATTTCGTTAAAGGCCAGACAGATCGCTTGCCATTTACAATTACAGATCCGAGAATATTCTCATTACAATCATTGGATATAACAGACCCACCTTGATCTTCCAACTTAGTTAATGCTTTTTGGTGAAAAGATGCTGACTCACTGATAACAAGATGAAACTTGTTATCAAGCCAGACATTGCTTACTAAAAACATAATGAAACCCCTTTTAAATTTGGTATAATGTTCCTATCAAACACGACAGGAGGTGAATAAGTATGGAAATTACTAAATTCATAGATTCTATGAGTTACTTTGTATTGTCTGGTTGGCATAAAGCTGAGAAAAGCTATGAGTTGTTCAAAAAAGGAAAAGCTAAAGTTGCCGCAGTTGCTTATTTAAATCAAGCTAACACTTTCCTACAGATAGCAAATTCCAATTACAAGCAACATTTTGAAAAGGGATCATCCTTAGAATTCGAAGATTTCATTTTCAAATTTGAACGTTTCAACGATGAAATGTTAGATTCCTATTCCACTGATCACAGTGCGCAACATACTATTATTTATTTTGAAGATCTCAGCAGAAGCTATGCGAATTTGCCGTCGAACTTTAAAACAATTTCTGGTTAGATTTATCCAAATTTTGAATTAGGTAATTCATTCGATTAACTGAGTTATTTAATTCACCTAAAACCCGTTCAATTATTATCATTTTTCTTGACTGCCAAAGAATTTCTTTCGCTAAATAACTATCTGGATCAATACCCACAATCAGTTCATTTTCTTTAGCTTTATTTATGCTCGTCTTGATGGCTATTTGAACTGACTCTGGTAATCCGTTTAAATGTTTTTCCAATTCAACCTCTGTTGCCTCAGAGGTTGAATCATTACGTTCATTCTGCATTTTGTCACACTCCTTTTAACGATCAATTCGTGATTACAGAAATCATTCCTACAGGTAATCAGTTATCCAATCTTTTCTGCTCTTGTACAATTTTTTTGGGCAATCCATGCCTCGATTGCACGCCGTGAATACCTCTGCTGTATTTTTCCTGAGCCAGGCCGCTCCGGTAGTTTAAATACCGGAAAATCGGGCTGACTGAAATATAATTCTTCTGCCGTTCTGGCTGTGCATTTCAAAATCCCCTCGTACACTTCTTTTTTAGTGAGAAGTTGATCTTTTGAGGACAAGACTGAAATCATTTCTTGAATTTTAGGAATCAAAGCAGCGCTCACATTTGCAATAACGTCGTTTGTAATCCTTTCAATATCTGATTGTTCCAATTCAATTTTCAAAACTAGCTCCTCCCCGAATATTCCTACAGGAAACTTCATTCTTAAAAAAAATATCCAACAGGAACATTTAATTTTTCGCAGAACTGATTAATACTTTTTAGTGTAGGGTTGCCCCTTCCATTCTCTAACTTATAAATATAAGAGCTTGTAAACCCTGTGAAATCAGCAAATTCATTGAAAGACATATTTTTACCTTTACGTATTTCTTTAATCTTCTGACCGAAAATAATGTTACTATCCAATGTTTTCACCCCCTCATAAATATTCCTGCAGGAATATCACAACCCCAATATATCACCTTACTCA
>NZ_JAVAXX010000365.1:0-5394 GCF_042709275.1 Bacillus sp. LR_5
GCCCTGGTTAGGTTCAGCTTTTCTGCAATATGCTCCCCTGTAATCGGCCCGTTTTCTTTTACAATCTGCAAAATATGTTCTTGCCGTTTATTTAGTTCGATCGTACTCACCACCTTTTCACTTCATATCTATGTAAAGAATAATAATCCATATTATATCGTAAATATCTTGTAATCAAACAAAAAAACTCATAAATGGGGAAAAGACGATTACCGATCACACAGCAACCGCCTTTTCTCTCTTTATTTTACAATAAGGGCATTCATATTCGCAAAGGACTTGATCTCATCCGCCAAGCTTACCATTTGCGCCAAACGGTTTGCCTTTAATGTCTCATTATCTGCTATAACCATTGTATGATCGAAGTAAGCATCGATCGGTTCTTTTAAGGCTGCAAGTGAAGCAAGCGCCGCCTCATAATCTTTTTTGCTGAAGTTTTCCTGCAGGTTTTGCTTCGCTGTTTGGTAGGCATCAAACAGTTTTGCCTCGTATTCATTTTCAAACAGATCAGGCTGAATGTCTCCGTGGACTCCTTTTTTGCTGATAGAGATCACTCTGCCTAAAGCCTCAGCTGTTTCCTTAAAGCCCGGTGCACCAAGCTTTTGTTCCAGCACTTGTGCTTTATGCAGCGCTGAGTATGGCTCAAGCTCAGAGCTTTCCAGCACGGCGTCGATGACATCGTGTCGAATCTGTTCCGCATTCAAAACAAATTTCAGGCGCTGAGTGAAGAAATCCATCAGTTCATTTTCTTTTTCGGTTTGTACGAAAGAAAGCAGCTCTTCAAACGAAATTCCCCAGTTGCGGTCCAGAAGAATTGCAACAATACCGCTTGCTTGGCGACGCAGCCCGTAAGGATCCTGAGAACCGGTCGGAATAACGCCGATAGAGAAGAATGAAACGATTGTGTCTAGCTTATCCGCCATTGCTACAACAGCTCCGGTGAAAGTAGAAGGCGTTTCTCCGCCTGCTGATCTAGGCATATAGTGTTCGTTGACTGCCGCAGCCACAGCTTCATCTTCGCCAAGCATTCTCGCATACTTTTCACCCATAATTCCTTGGAGCTCAGGGAATTCGTATATCATGTGCGTGACAAGATCAAATTTAGAAATTTCAGCAGCTCGCTTCACATGTTTTAATGTATCTTCATTGGCCTGAAGACGAACGGCAAGCTTTTCTGCGATTGAAGTGACTCTTCTAACCTTATCTGCCAGAGAACCAAGCTCTTCATGAAAAACAATGTTTTCAAGCTTCTTCACGTTTGCATCAATATTTAGTTTCTGATCTTCCTTGTAGAAGAATGAAGCATCAGATAAACGCGCGCGCAGCACTTTTTCATTGCCTCTGGCCACGTTTTCGATAGCGTGGCTGTTCCCGTTTCTGACTGTGATAAAGTGAGGCAGCAATTCTCCGTTCTTGTCTTTGACAGGGAAGTAGCGCTGATGCTCTTTCATTGTCGTGACAAGCACTTCCTCAGGAATTGACAGAAACTCAGATTCAAATGAACCATAAAGAGCTGTTGGGTATTCTACTAAATGATTCACTTCATCAAGAAGATCTTCGTCAACTGGAATGCTCCAATTGTTTTCTGCAGCCATCGCTTCCAGCTGAGATTGAATCATTTGTTTTCGGACGTTAGGATCAGCAATAACGTGCTGTCCTTTCAGCTGCTCTTCATAAGCTGAAGGTGATTCAATTGACACTTCATGTCCAAGGAAACGGTGTCCCTGCGTTGTCCGTCCAGACTCAACGTTTGTGATCGAAAATGGAATGACATCCTGTCCAAATAAAGCGGCAATCCATTTGATTGGCCGTATATAACGCAAATCCTCATTTCCCCAGCGCATGTTTTTTGGGAAATGCAAGCTAGTAACTAAACCGCTCAGTTCCGGCAGAAGCGATTTCGTTTCTTGGCCGGCTTGGAATTTTTGCACGAATACATACTCTGTGCCTTTTACTTCTTTGATGTACAGGTCTTTTACGTCTGCGCCTTGGCCCTTTGAAAAGCCGATTGCCGCTTTTGTCCAGTTGCCGTCTGCATCAAGGGCAATTTTTTTCGCAGGCCCTTTCGCCTCTTCTTTTATATCATCCTGCTTTTCTGCTACATCCTTTACGAAGACAGCAAGGCGTCTCGGTGTATTGAAAAGCTTCACTTCACCGTGTGTGATATTTTTTTCTTTAAGCCAGCCTGTCAGCTTCTCACCAAGCTGAACCATGCTATCATTTAAAAAGCGCGCCGGCATTTCCTCTAAACCGATCTCTAAAAGTAAATCCTGTTTACTCATGAGAAGAACCCTCCCCTTTAAGCATTGGGAACCCTAGTTTTTCTCGTTCCTCATAATAGGTTTTTGCTACTTTTCTCGCTAAATTTCGCACTCTTGCGATATAGCCTGTCCGCTCGGTAACAGAGATCGCACCTTTGGCGTCAAGCAGGTTGAAGGTGTGCGAGCATTTCAGCACATAGTCATATGCAGGATGAACAAGTCCGTTATCCATTTGCTTAATCGCTTCTTTTTCATACGTGCTGAACAACTGGAACAGCATATCGACATCTGACGTTTCAAACGTGTAAACGGAATGCTCGTATTCCGCCATCATGAATAAATCTTTTACTGTAAACCCTGACGTCCATTCCAAGTCGAAAACATTTTCTTTATCCTGGATATAAGACGCCAGACGCTCAATTCCGTACGTAATCTCTACAGAAACCGGTTTACACTCTAGTCCTCCGACCTGCTGGAAATACGTAAATTGTGTGATTTCCATTCCGTCAAGCCATACTTCCCAGCCAAGACCTGCGCAGCCTAAAGACGGATTTTCCCAGTTGTCTTCAACAAAGCGAATATCGTGCTCAAGCGGATCAATTCCAAGCGCGCGCAAGGAATCTAAATACAGCTCTTGAATGTTATCAGGAGACGGTTTAATAATGACCTGAAACTGATGATGCTGATACAGTCTGTTCGGGTTCTCCCCGTATCGTCCGTCGGCAGGGCGTCTGGAAGGCTCTACATAAGCCACTTTCCACGGCTCAGGGCCGATACTGCGCAAAAATGTATACGGGCTCATCGTGCCGGCCCCTTTTTCTACATCGTAAGCCTGCATAAGCACACAGCCCTGACTGGACCAATGCTTTTGCAATGTTAGAATCATGTCTTGAATATTCATTTCAAGCACCTCCACTTTTCCTTCATAAAATGACTGCGGCAGCAACCAAAAAACTCCCGTCTCTATGCTTGCCAGCCGCAAACATAGGGACGAGAGTTCTCCCGCGGTTCCACCCTAGTTGCTGAGAACAAAATCCCAGCCTCTTTTTTTGAAATTGCTCAAGAATGCCTTTCGTTGCGTGCTCATCCTTAGCTTACACCGCCCTAAGGTCGCTTTCATGAGGTAAACGCAAGTACTTCTTTCTCTCACTGCAACATATTTTATAATAAATGATCATATAAAAAGATGGACCAGATGTCAACTTTTGTTTTCACCCATCAGATGTTTCATGCTTTCCATTTGATCTAAAAAGCGCTTTGATTTTAAATATAACCCTGAATATTCTTCATAATATAAATCAATCACTTGCTTTAATTCAGCTTTTGTTTCCTGCTTTAAGGACACATTGCCCAACCTCGACAAATCGAAGTAATAAAACAGTCTCAAAAGCCTTGCCGTTTGCGGTTTAATTGGAACCCTGTAGGGATCTTTTTCAAAGCAGCGATGGCAAATAAAACCGTTATCACGAACAGAAAAATGGAAGGTCCCATCCTGGCTTTTACAATTCACACAGTGATTCAGCTCAGGGTACAGCCCCATGACACCGAGCATCTTCATTTGAGCAATGAAGATGATGACATCCGGATCTGTTCCTTCATTCAGCTGTTTAAACGATTCTAAAATGAATTCAAACAAATAAGGGTTTGGCTTCTTTTCTTCTGTGCCTTTGTCGACTAGCTCAGCAATATAAGCAGCATATGCTGTTAAAAACAAATCTTCCCTGATGCCTCTCATGCTGAGGATCATTTCACCCTGCTGAAGCGTTCCGAGGCCCGTTGTTTTTTGCATTAAAAATGAACCATACAAAAAGGGCTGGCTGACTGCTGATAAACGGCTGTTCGGTTTTTTGGCGCCTCTTGCCATAACACCTATTTTTCCGTGTTCTCTTGTCAGTAATGTAACGATTTTATTCGTCTCTCCGTAATCATTTGTGCGAAGAACGATTCCTTCACATTTTGTCAGCATTTCCGCACCTTCCTAAAGCAGGAGCGGCCAAGAGGTTTATAAAATTGGATAATCAAATCGGGCTAGCTCATCTTCTAGTTCTTCGGGTCTTTCCATGTTCTCTTTTTCCAGCTCTTTAAAAAGAAGATACGTATCAACATTTCCTGTTTGAGAAAATACGTTCCAGGTAAAATTCAACACAAGAAACCCACCTTTCTGTAGTTAAACTAGCTTACCTAACTCCAAATTCTTACCTTTATCTTGACCAGATGTCCTCCATTTCATGTTAAACAAAATTTGCTAATGTATCCCTGTTCCTGTGAGAAAATGACACAGCAAGGAGATTAATATTCGTCCTCTTTAAAGCCAAAATCGCGAAGCTGGGACATTTTATTGCGCCAGTCTTTCTGCACTTTGACCCACAATTCAAGGTAGACACGGGAGCCTAACAGTGCTTCAATATCCGCTCTCGCTCTTTTTCCAACCTCTTTCAGCAGGCTTCCTTTTTTTCCGATCACAATGCCTTTCTGGGAATCCCGTTCGACCACAATCGTTGCCGCTACGTGCACAGAACCGTTGTCCTGTCCTTTGATGGATTCGATGGCCACCGCAATGCTGTGCGGGATTTCTTCTCTCGTCAGATGCAGCACCTTTTCCCTGATTAATTCAGAAATGATAAAGCGCTCTGGATGGTCGGTTACCTGATCACTCGGATAGAATTGCGGCCCTTCCGGCAAATACGCTTCAATCTGTGTGAGCAATGTTTCGATATTATTTCCTTCTAAAGCAGAAATCGGAACAATTTCCTTAAAAGGATAACGTCCCCGATATTCGTCAATTAACAAAAGCAATTGATCGGGATGAATTTTGTCAATTTTGTTTACGATTAAAAATACAGGCGTAGACATATTCTGCAATTTCTCAATGATGAATTCGTCACCCTTCCCGTAGCCTTCCTCGGCGTTGATCATAAACAAGATCAAATCGACTTCTTTTAATGTATTTTGCGCCACTTTCATCATAAAGTCCCCAAGCTTATGCTTAGGTTTATGAATCCCTGGTGTGTCAATAAAAATCGTTTGTGATGTGCCTGTCGTCAAAACTCCTTGCACCTTGTTTCTCGTCGTTTGGGGCTTATCGCTCATGATCGCGATTTTTTGTCCAATGACTCTGTTCAAAAATGTAGAC
>NZ_JAVAXX010000366.1:0-5358 GCF_042709275.1 Bacillus sp. LR_5
ACATCGCCTGCGTCTGTTTTTGCGATGACTTCTTTGTCGCCGCTGCTGCAAGCACTGAGAGCGAGGATGCTTGTAGCAGTGATAGCTGCTATTGCGATTTTCTTCATTGTTTTCAAACACTCCTAATCATTCCAAATTAAATTACCTATGCGTATCATAACATATTGTGGCTTTCTGTAAAAAGATTTTAAATAAAGGGCATTCGTCTAGTCAAACTTTTGCTGATGGCATACTTATATATTGATCAAGAAAAGGAGGTATGTAACATGAGCGGAGGATACTCTAACGGATTCGCGCTGCTTGTAGTACTGTTCATTTTGCTTATCATCGTAGGTGCAGCTTACATCTACTAAGCAGCCCGGGGATCGCTTGCAAGATAAGCGATCCTTTATTTTCACTAGCGCCTAATCGTTTCAAACATGAATTGCATAAGATGTAATTGGTAAATAAAGCTTTTTACAGGAGGTGCTTTTTAAGATGGGTGAAGTATTTGCAGGCGGATTCGCTTTATTGGTTGTGTTATTTATTTTATTGATTATCATCGGCGCTTCTTGGCTGTACTAATCAAAATAAAAAAGCATAGCTGCTGAATCAGCAGCTATGCTTTCTTTCGTATTTACACTGTAAAGGAGATCTCCACAAACGAAGAGATCAGTAAAATTAATATAGATACGTTAATAAATCGGAATACCTTATCTTGCCGCTCTTCAGGAATCTCTCTGACAAGGCATAATGTATTGGTGAGCCTGTTTATGAAATATAAAATAAACACGGCAGCCACGATAAAATAGAATAAAATGATGGGAGATTCCCCCTCTCTCTGAACTGTCCCATATTACATTACCAAATATTTATTAAAAAAGATAGAATGCAAATTGAAAAATCGCCACTAGCGCCAAGGATTGGCTACTTTTCAACAAGAATATCCAAGCCGTCTGCTTCCTGATCAATGAAAGCGGATTTCGGCGCTTTTATCAGCTTGAGAGCCAGCAAGAAGTCAGGCAGACAGTAGCCGGCATGAATGCCCGAAATCATGCAGAAATAATGGGCGTGATTCGGAAAAGCCAGCGCGGCGTAAAACAGTACAGGCGTAATCAGCAAGAACGGGCTTACGAGTGAAATCAGCATTGTTGTTTTTGGTATTCGTTTCCATGTGCGCATGCGTAGTATATAAAACTTTTTTTCTATTTTTCTTTTTTTGCAGATGATTGGCAGGACATGGATGACTTTATGTACAAATAGAATAACGACGAGCAAACCGCCGAATAAAGGTACATATTCATCGCTTAAGCTTGTGCCAGGCCGCAGCAGCTCAAATGCTAAAAAGGTAGATATAAAAACCAAAATCATAAAACATACAGCAGTTAATATTATGCGAACGGCACCATAATCCTTCATGAGATTTATGGTCTTCCAGCAATTCATCAAAGTCATCCTTCCATACATCTTGAATAGAATCTCAAAATAATTTACTCCTCCCAAGAGAAAAAATCAATGCTTTTTTAAGAAAAAATATCATCCGGCAGGTATTTTTTTGAAACAAGCAAACAAACTGCGAAATATGGGGTTAGAACTTTCTTCTCAGTGAATTATCAGCTAAAATAAGATTAAAGATAGAAAGAAGTGGTGTGGATGGATTCGATGGATCATCGCATTAAGCGATTAGAATATTACATACAATTATTAGTGAAAACAGTAGATATGGACAGGTACCCCTTCTATGCGCTTCTCATTGATAAAGGGCTGAGCAGGGAAGAGGGGGAAGAGGTTATGAGGATATGCGATGAATTGTCGGAAGAGCTGGCAGCACAAAAAGCGCAAGGATTTGTAACCTTCGATAAGCTCCTTGCGCTTTTTGCCGGACAGCTGAATGAAAAGTTAGATGTTCATGAAACGATTTTTGCCCTGTATGAGCAGGGGCTTTATCAAGAGCTGATGGAAGTCTTTATTGATATCATGAAGCACTTTGATTAACTGTTTACAGGTTCGAGCTCTTCTGCCGGTTCATCCGCCGCACTGTCCTTTGCTTTTTTCTTCAGTTTTCCGTTTGCGCTTTCAAAGTCATTGTCAATATTGGTGAGTGACGTTTCGAAAATTTCCATAAAATCATCGCCGTAGATATGGCGTATCATACACATCATTTCAGCCACTTCAGGGAATTTTCCGAATAAATGATACAGAGGCTGTGACCCTTTAAAAACCGCGTTGCGTGTCGGATCAAATTCCTCAAGCAAGCTCCAGAATACCTCAGTGCCTTCCTCAGTCAATTGGACGTATGTGTTCCGTTTATCATTCAGCCGTTTGGAGAATCTTAAATATCCTCGTTCTTCCAGCTTTTTTGAAAAGTTGAATGCGGTTGATACGTGCATGACCCCGAATTTCGCGATTTCAGAAATGGAAGCTCCATTCAATTGATACGCAATCCATAAAATATGATGCTCATTAATATTCAGGTCATACGGTTTGAGCCATTGCTGCCAATCCTTCTCGATCGATTTCCAAAGAGCCTTGCTAAGCTGAGCCATTTTCTGGGTGAAGACCAGAGCCTCTTTCACATCATAGGGCGGTTCCACTCGATTCATTACGTCACCTGCTTCTCTTTTTCTTTTTCTCTATTATGCCAATAAAATAAAGATTAATAAAGATGAAAATGTAAGAATTTTTTAATAAATTCACAATCCATTGCGGTGAGAGGCTTTTTCGGCAAAAAAAAATGCAGGTCTAATTTTGGCCCGCATTTTTTTCTTTAGAATAGGATATTAGTTTTGTAAGGTTTTCTCCAGCTGTCTGATTTTCTCTTCAATATCAGCGATTTCTTTTTGCAGATCCTGCTGGTGAGGCTTGATCTCTTCCTGCCATTTTTTAATGGACGTTTGGAGCTCGCCGCTCACGTCTTTAATGACATCTGTACTTTCTTTTGCCGCTTTGATCAGCTGGTCTTTTAATGCAAGCCCGTCTGATTTTAAGCGTTTGATCGTTTCTTCGAAAGAATCATAATTGGTTTTCATTTTTTCACGCAGCTGCTTTCCTGAGGAAGGTGCAGAAAGAAGAACTGCTGCTCCTCCGATGATGCCGCCTACGAATAGTCCTGTTAATAGAGAACGTCCGTCCGCCATTACAATCACCCCGTCTTTTTCTTGAAAATAGGATTCATTCAGCATTTTTCATTTTTGTTGAAAGCCTGAACTTCTATACATAGCTTGCTTTATTTTAGCATATTTTTTAAGTGAAAAGGAGGGAGAAGGTTGTCTGTCTTTATGATTGTGTTATCCTGCATCACCCTTGCCTTCGCTTCAGGCGCTGTTTACTATATCAGACTTCTCAGCCAGGCTGCTTCTTATCCGCCCAAAAAGGTCATCCGGCAGAAAGCGCTTGTTTGTTCAACCGGAACCGCCTTTACACTATGTCTTATCTTTTTCACAAAACTCTTCGCTTAAAACATGCTGACATGCTGCGGGCTCTCTGTTCGAAAAAAAACCTCTCCCGGAAGCGGAAGAGGTTTTGTGTGACAATTATTTAGCAGCTTCCATAAAGCTCGATCGTCTTAAAATGGTTTGGACAATTGGATAAATAATGATCATTGCAATCGTATTCAGCACAGTTGCCGGCAGAACAACTGCTGCGAACAGTGCGGCAAAACCGCCAGGCAAACCGATGATCAATAAAGCTGACGATAAAAATACAATTCCCGATAAGATGGTCCCGATTGCTGTCAGCACAGCGGCTGCACCTGTTTTCTGGCTCTTTCTGAACAAGAGGAACAGGATGAAGAACAGAAACGCGGACACGGGTTTATCGATGATGTTAGGAATCTGTCCGGCTGGAAATGCGGTTGTAAGCGCGGAGATGATTCCGGTCACAATCCCGATGACGAGTACGTTTTGCACCCGCGGGAACAGAAGGATGCCCATGAACATCATGATCAGCATCATATCTGGTTTCATGCCGCCTAAAAAGGGCGGAATAATGGAATGAAGCGCTGCGCCGATTGCGGCAAACAGAGCCATAATGACTAACTCTTTTGTTTTCATATCTATGCTCTCCTCTGCTAAGCTTTTTGCCCTCCAATAATATGCTCGTCATTTATTGCGAAGGCTTAAAGAATATGATATGCAAACAGTATACCAAACGGATCGTTTGCATAGCCAGACTTTTTACTCATTTTCTTGCTGGAATTTCTTCATGAACGCAGCTAATTTTTCACAGTCTTCGAGAGACACCGCGTTATAAATAGAAGCGCGGCAGCCTCCTACTGAACGGTGTCCGCCAAGCCCGACCATTTTTGCTTCTTTTGCTTCCTGAACGAATGTTTTCGTTAATTCGTCATCACGAAGCGTGAAGGTAACGTTCATACGTGAGCGGCTGTCCTTTCTGGCATGCCCTTTATAGAATCCGTTGCTTTCATCAATACAGCTGTAAAGCACTTGTGCTTTTTGCTCATTGCGCTGTTCAGCAGCTTCCACACCGCCGTTTTCCTTCAGCCATTCCAGAACAAGGCTCAGCATATAAATCGCAAATGTCGGCGGAGTGTTGTAGAGTGAGTCCGCTTTGACATGCGTTGAATATTTCAGGATTTTTGGAACGTTCGCATTTTCATTCTGCAGCCAAGTTTTTTTCATGATGACAACTGTCACGCCGGAAGGGCCGAGGTTCTTTTGAGCGCCTCCGTAGATCACGTCAAACTTGGACACATCAATTTTTCTGCTTAAAATATCGCTGGACATGTCAGCGACGAGTGGAATAGGGGAATTCGGGAATTCCTGCCACTGTGTGCCGAAAATCGTATTGTTGGACGTGATATGTAAATACGCGCTGTCTTTTACATCCGTAAGATCAATCTCCGGAATGTAGCTGTAATGATCTCCTTCACTTGTAGCTGTTACAGAGGTGTTCCCGAACAGCTTTGCTTCAGCGAGGGCTTTTTCGGACCAAGCCCCAGTCATCACAAAATGCGCGGTTTTTTCAGGTGTTAAAAAGTTCATTGGAAGCATTGAGAATTGAAGGCTTGCCCCGCCTTGAAGAAACAAAATATCGTAATCTTCCGGGATGCCCATCAGTTCAATTAAAAGGCTTTTCGCTTTTTGGTGCACCGCTTCATACTCTTTGCTGCGGTGGGAAAGCTCCATAACTGACATGCCGGATTCGTTAAAATCAATAAATTCTTTCTGTGCTTTTTGCAGAACTTCCAATGGCAGCGCTGCAGGACCTGCGTTAAAATTCGTTGTACGTTCCATCATGATCTCTCCCTGTTTTCCACGTTAATGTATAAAATAATACAATTATCCTATCACAAAAATTCAGTTTTTTGATAAAAAATTAGAATAATCAAAAGAAATCGACGGATGTTTGCGAAATGTT
>NZ_JAVAXX010000367.1:0-5330 GCF_042709275.1 Bacillus sp. LR_5
TTTACGATCAGTATACCCAGGATCCGGACAGCATTGACCCGGATTTGAAGGAAATGTTCGACGAGCTCGGTGCTCCGCCAAGCGATATAAAAGAGGTCTCGGGAACAAAAGAAAAGGGACGTGTTACAGCCGATCTGATTCAAAAGATCGCATCCGCAGTCAGACTTGCAGAAGATATCCGAACCTATGGCCATTTGAACGCTTCCGTCAATCCGCTCAGAAAGGATGAGAAAAAGAGCGAACTTTTTCCATTATCCGATTACGGGCTAACAGAAGAGGAAATAAAAGCAATACCTGCGTCTGTCATCTGCAAAGACGCTCCTAAAAACATTACGAACGGTTTAGAAGCCATTCAGTATTTACGAAATACGTATAAAAGAACCATCTCTTTTGAATTTGACCATGTGCATGACTTCAAAGAGCGCGAGTGGCTGACAAGAAAGATTGAATCTGGCGAGCTGTTCCAGAAGAACTCAGCTGAAACGCTGTCGGCTGTGCTGGAAAGACTGACAGAAGTAGAGGGATTTGAGCAGTTTTTACACCGCACATTCGTCGGGCAGAAGCGCTTTTCCATTGAGGGTCTGGACGCTCTTGTTCCAGTGCTTGATGACATTATTGCACAATCTGTCAAATCAGGCACGACAAGTGTCAACATCGGGATGGCGCACAGGGGACGCCTGAATGTCTTGGCACATGTGCTCGGCAAACCGTATGAAATCATCTTCTCTGAATTCCAGCATGCGCCGAATAAAGATCTTGTCCCGTCTGAGGGATCAATTGGGATCAGCTACGGATGGACAGGGGATGTCAAATACCATTTGGGGGCGAATCGGGAGCTTCAAGACGCTGAAACAAAATCAGCGCGCATTACGTTAGCGAACAACCCGAGCCACTTGGAATTTATCAATCCGATTGTTGAAGGCAGCACAAGAGCAGCACAGGAAACGCGAACACAAAGCGGATACCCGGTACAAGATGAAACAAAATCGCTGGCCATTTTAATCCATGGAGATGCTGCATTCCCTGGGGAAGGAATTGTAGCTGAAACATTGAATTTAAGCTCTTTAAAAGGGTATCAAGTAGGCGGTGCGATTCATATTATCGCCAATAACATGATCGGATTCACAACAGAAAGCGCTGAATCCAGATCGACAAAATATGCCAGCGACCTGGCCAAGGGTTATGAAATTCCGATTGTTCACGTGAATGCGGACGATCCTGAAGCTTGTCTTTCAGCTGTTAAGTTTGCGGTCGAATACCGAAAAACATTCAACAAAGATTTTCTGATTGATTTGATCGGGTACAGACGCTATGGACACAACGAAATGGATGAACCGTCAACCACTCAGCCAATGCTGTATGACGCTGTCAGAAAGCATCCGACCGTCAAACAAATTTTCGCTGAAAAGCTGGTAAAAGAAGGCGTGCTTACCGAGGAAGTCGTTCAAAACATCGAAAAATCGGTAACGAAGCGCATTGAGGATGCATATCAGAAAGTTCCGTCTAAAAAGGAACACACTGCCTGTGAAATTGAACTTCCAGAGCCTGTATCAAACGGTTTCCCAGATGTGGACACTTCGATTGATTTTGATGTGCTCCGCAAGCTGAATGGCGAATTGATCAACTGGCCGGAGTCATTTAATGTTTTCGGCAAGCTAAAACGCATTTTAGAAAGACGCGCCAAGGCGTTCGATGATGACAGAAAAGTGGAATGGTCTTTGGCAGAATCACTCGCGTTTGCTTCAATTTTGAAAGACGGAACACCGATTCGTTTAACAGGACAGGATTCCGAGCGCGGAACGTTCGCCCAAAGAAACCTTGTGCTTCATGACAGTGAGACGGGCAAAGAATTTGTGCCGCTTCATCACTTATCTGACTGCAGCACATCATTTGCTGTTCATAACAGCCCGCTGTCTGAAGGATCGGTTCTCGGTTTTGAATACGGCTATAACGTGCATTCACCGGAAACGCTTGTTTTGTGGGAAGCACAGTACGGAGATTTTGCCAACGCAGCTCAAGTGTATTTTGACCAATTTATTTCTGCTGGACGCGCCAAATGGGGCCAAAAATCCGGATTAGTCATGCTGCTTCCGCACGGTTACGAGGGACAGGGGCCTGAGCACTCAAGCGGAAGAATCGAGCGATTCCTGCAGCTTGCAGCGGAAAACAACTGGACGGTTGCCAACCTGACAAGCGCGGCACAGTATTTCCATATTTTAAGAAGACAGGCTAAAATGCTGCTTCGTGAAGAAATCAGACCGCTCGTCATTATGACGCCGAAGAGCCTTCTTCGCAACCCAAATACGGTGTCGGAAGTGCAGGAGCTCAGCGAAAGCCGCTTCCAGCCTGTTTATGAACAGTCGGGACTTTCTCATGACTATGAAAAAGTAACCAGACTTGTCTTATCCAGCGGTAAAGTGTCTATAGACATCAGTGATCATTTTAATAAGTTAGAAGACGGTAAAGAGTGGCTTCACATTGCGAGAATCGAACAGCTGTATCCATTCCCGGCAAAAGGAGTCAAAGAATTATTTGCAAAACTTCCGAACCTGAAAGAAATCGTTTGGGTGCAGGAAGAGCCGCAGAACATGGGGGCTTGGGGTTATATCAGCCCGTATTTGACAGAGATTGCACCAGAGGGAGTAAGCGTTCAATATATTGGACGAAGAAGACGATCCAGCCCTGCAGAGGGAGATCCGACAGTTCATAAAAAAGAACAGGAACGTATTGTATCTGATAGCTTGACTCGCAAAAACTAAGGGGGAAATGAAAAAATGGCGGAAATTAAGGTACCTGAATTAGCAGAATCAATCTCAGAAGGAACAATAGCCCAATGGTTAAAGCAGCCTGGTGACTATGTAGAACAGGGTGAATATCTGCTTGAACTAGAAACGGATAAAGTGAATGTTGAATTGACAGCAGAAGAATCGGGTGTACTTCAAGAGGTATTGAAAGATTCGGGTGATACCGTCCAGGTCGGAGAAATTATCGGTACGATTTCAGAAGGCGCGGGTGAAAGTTCTGCCCCTGCTCCTACAGAGAAAGCAGAAAGCAAGGAAAGCGTAAAAGAAGAGAAACAGGCTGAACCAGCTGCACAAGAGGTGAGCGAGGAAGCACAATCTGAAGCAAAATCAAGAACGATTGCTTCTCCGTCGGCCCGTAAGCTGGCGAGAGAAAAAGGAATTGATCTGTCTCAAGTTCCAACTGGAGATCCGCTTGGAAGAGTGCGCAAGCAGGATGTCGAAGCGTACGAAAAACCGGCATCAAAACCGGCTCCTCAGCAAAAGCAGCAGCCTCAGGCTCAAAAAGCACAGCAAAGCTTTGACAAACCTGTTGAAGTGCAAAAAATGTCACGCCGCAGACAAACGATTGCAAAACGCCTTGTAGAGGTACAGCAAACATCAGCGATGCTGACCACATTTAATGAAGTGGACATGACGGCTGTCATGAATCTCAGAAAACGCCGCAAAGATCAATTTTTTGAGCAAAATGAAGTGAAGCTCGGCTTTATGTCTTTCTTCACGAAAGCGGTCGTGGCTGCATTGAAAAAATATCCGCTGTTGAATGCAGAAATTCAAGGCGATGAGTTGATCGTTAAAAAATTCTACGATATCGGAATCGCTGTTGCTGCTGATGAAGGCCTTGTCGTTCCGGTTGTGCGGGATGCGGATCGCCTGACATTTGCAGGAATCGAAAAAGAGATCGGCGAGCTTGCGAAAAAAGCAAGAAACAATAAATTAACCCTTAGCGAGCTTCAGGGAGGCTCCTTCACGATTACAAACGGAGGGACTTTCGGTTCATTGATGTCAACTCCAATTTTAAACAGTCCGCAAGTCGGTATACTGGGCATGCATAAGATTCAGCTGCGCCCTGTAGCCATTGATGAAGAGCGTTTCGAAAACCGTCCGATGATGTATATCGCTTTATCTTATGATCACCGAATTGTAGACGGTAAAGAAGCGGTTGGTTTCCTCGTGACAATCAAAAATTTACTGGAAGATCCTGAACAGCTTTTATTAGAAGGATAATAAAAAAGGGTACATCACGATAAAGTGGTGTACCTTTTTTGATGCATATTTAAAGTGATAGATTGCTGCTTTTGGATCTTGCTTGTTTCTTTTTCACTTTTTTTGACCAATATGTTGCAAGCATAGAACCTGAAAGGTTATGCCACACACTGAATATTGCGCTTGGTACGGCAGATAGCGGTGAGAAATGAGCCGTGGCAAGTGCAGCCCCAAGCCCGGAGTTTTGCATGCCGACTTCGATTGCAATCGCTTTTTGAGACGGATAATCCATTTTTAAAAGCTTTGCACAAAGAAACCCAAGTAAATAACCGATACCATTATGCAGGATAACAACTGAAAAAATGAGCAACCCCGATTGAAGCAGATTTTCCCGATTGCCACTGACGACAGCTGAGACAATCGCAACGATGCCAATGACAGAAACAAGCGGAAGGGCATGTACGGCTTTTGCCACTTGTTTTCTGAAAAACATTTTGACAATCAGACCTGCAATGATCGGAAATAAAACCGCCTGTAAGATTGAGATAAACAAAGACCCCGGCGAGACAGGAAGCCATTCTTTGGCAAACAGCATAATCAACAACGGTGTTACAACAGGTGCCAATAAGGTAGAAATTGTCGTAACCGCAACAGAAAGGGCAGTATTTCCTTTTGCTAAGAATGTCATAACATTAGATGCAGTTCCCCCGGGACAGCAGCCGACAAGAATAACACCAACTGCGATTTCAGCTGGAAGATGAAGCCCAAATGCGAGGCCGAAAGCAACGAGCGGCATGATCGTATACTGAGCTATTACTCCAATAATAACTTGCCAAGGCTTTCTGACCAGCTCTTTGAAATCATCGGCTTGCAGTGTAAGGCCCATCCCAAACATGATAATGCCGAGAAAAATCGTAATATAAGAACTGATCCACGTAAATAAAGATGGGAAAGAAAATCCCAGCACTGCAAAAACAATGACCCATATGCCAAAGGTTTGTCCTGCAAAATGACTTATTTTTCTAATGATGTCCATAAAAACACTCCTAACACACTTATCAAGAACTTCAGCAGAAATTCTTACAAATTTCATAACATTCTCTTATTATAAATAATTTTCTGAATAATTCAATATTAGTTTTTGGCAGATGTCTATAGATATATGATGTAAACTAATCAAAATGTTCTTGACTATATAGGAAGATATTCTTACAATGAAGCTTTATAATGGTTAGATCAAATAGGAGTGATACGGTGAAGGATGCAAATCAATGGTCTTCGAAGCTCGGCTTTATTTTAGCCGCGGCAGGATCAGCTATCGGG
>NZ_JAVAXX010000368.1:0-5316 GCF_042709275.1 Bacillus sp. LR_5
GCCATACGGATTTTTGCTTTTTAGAAGTTATTCTGGCCCGCAAAGAGTCACAATGTGAGTTTCAGGCTCAGCACCTAAACGAAGAGGCACTTTTGTCGTGCCGTAGCCGTTGCTGATTAGAAATGCCGCGTTTTTAACAATACCTGTTTTCCCCAGTTCATAAGGGCCGAATTTTCCAAACCTGATCTGGCCTCCATGGGTATGTCCGCTGAATATCACATCAATACCGTCATCTTCATTGATTTGTTCATGAATCTCCGGATTATGGCAAACCAGAATATTCAGCTGGCTTTCATCAAGTTCTTTGATGGCTTCCTCATAATGATCCATCTCCATCCTGATATCATCAACCCCCGCAATCGCAATCGTATGCCCATTGTATGAAAACGGGACTGACTCATTTCTCAGAGCGATGACGCCGTGCGCTTTAAATATGGAATACAGCTTATGCTGCCTGACTTCATAATCATTATTCCCCCACACAAACACGATAGGGACCCCGAAATGTACGAGCCTTTTGATGTTTTCCTCGATTCTCGCACTGGGCACCCCGCCCTCAGCTAAATCACCGCCGATTATAACCAAGTGGGGGGCATGGCTTCGCGCTTTTTCTAAAAGGTCTTGATCGATGAGACGTTTGTGAATGTCTGAAATAAAAAAGATTGTCAGAGGCGGCTTGCCCTTCATCTTTGATAAAGGAAACGTATGTGTCTTCAAATGATTGCCTTTTGCTGTTGCATACATTTTTGCCGTCATTGCCGCTGCCGCAACAGTTAGTACACCGGCAATTTTCACTGATAGCTTCATAAAAAACTCTCCATTCTTTTTAGAACTTATCAATAAGACGGACAATAAAAAAAAGACGTTTCTATCGTTTGAGAAAACGCCCCATTTTATTTACTTTCAAAATATAGATTAATGTCATATTTGTGCTTCATCATGTGAAAAACAGACTCTCTTGCCTTCCATTTATCAGGCTGCGGCCAGAGATCCGTGCTTTTCTGAATAATTTCACATCTCAGTTTATGGAAATCAGTCTCGGATTTTTCTTCCTTTTTCTTGAAATAATATGAAGTGCAGTAGGCAAAAGCGGTTGCCAGCATCCAAAATAAATAAAAGGTATGGCTAAGTATTTCTTGAAGTATAAGCTGAGGCTCCGGGCTTTTGATCATGATCATAACACATAATAAGCCTAGGCAGATAAGTGAAGCCCATCGCCATCTGCGGCATTGTGCTGCATAATTTTCGAATTTTTGTTTTCGTTTTACCAGCGCTTGGAGCATCTGTTTGGTCGGCGCGTCTGTAAACTGATCCAGCTGATTCCATAAGGATTCCATACGCTTCACACCTTGTCCATTTTCATTGCTACAATATATGAACGTAAAATAAAAATAATACCCTATTCATCCATTAAGGGGATGTCCAAAACTTGTCCGGTGTAAACATCATTTCCATTCAGATGATTATACGCTCGAATTTTTTCTTCTCCTGTCCGGCTTTTATAATACTTCATGGAAATGCGGTATAGCGTTTCTTTCTTTTGGACGGTGTGCTTGACAACGCGATTCGGCACATTTTGAACTGGCTCAGCCGGCTGCTGTTGCTGTTCTTGCTGTTGTACTGTTGATTGGGAAGAGGAAGCAGCCGCGGCGGTTGCTTCCTCCTTATTTGCCGAGTCTTCTTTTTCCGCTACAGCAGTCTGTTTCTTATCAGCAGCTGTTTGCTCTTTTGGCTTGGAATCTTCTGGCCCTTTTTTTGACTCCTTCTGCAGTGCGGTTTCTTTAGTGTCTGCGGTATCGTTTTTATCCTCTGATTTCGGGACAACCTCATATTTGCTTTGGCTGCTGTCAATAAAAACATCTTCATAATCGTCATGTTTATCCGGGTGGCTCTTTAGATAAAATAAGGTGACTAAAACGATAACCGGCACAAATACAAATATTACTGCGAGTACTGTGAATAATGGCGTTTTTGTTTTGCCGTGCTTTTTTTTCTGTTCTCTTTGATTTTTTACAGATTGTCTTGTCGGAAGGCTTTCTCCATCATCGACATAATCGTCCGCCAATGCGGCGTTTTGATCTTCATAAAGATTCTGGGCTTTTCTTCTCTCTACTCTCGACATGTTCGTCATGTTTATCCCTCCTCACATGTTCAAAACGAATCTGACAGGCAAACACGGCATCAATGATAAAATGCGCCGTCATCGGAACAAATAAGTTGCCGGTCCATTCATACATCAGACCGAGCAAAAAGCTGATTGCTGTCACCATAATAAATAACAGCCATTTTGACAAATACCGAAAGTGCAGAGCGGCAAATATAAGGCTGGCCGTCCATAAACCGATATGAGTCTGCAGCACTCCTCTGAATAACATTTCTTCCGCGAAAGCAATCAGAAGCGTTAAAAATATAATATGAGGGATTGACCTCTTACTGAATATTTTTTTATTGATTCCGCCGTCATCATATAAATGAGACGGAAACCATTTCATTACTGCCATATCGGCTAAAATAACAATAACAGCTATAGAAACACCATACCAGATGATTCGCATATCGCGAATGTCCCAGAGCTTTAATACGTCCCGTACATCCTCAAAAAAGAACAGTCCTGCTGCAGCAGCGGCAAAGATGATGAGTAGCTGCGTCAAATATAACTGCTTCAGCATATCATGGTCAGTCATATGCTGAATATAATCTTTTTGCTGTTTCAGTTCAGCTCACCTACAGTCTGCAAGCTGAATATCCGGTGCAATTCCGAACTCCAGCTGTCTAATGGCGCCATTTTACTCCGTTCCCCTTTTTGTTCATACAAGGATAAATCAAAACCGCAATGTGAACAGCACGGGAGGTTTCCGTCATCAGGCTCGTATGATTCATCAAAGTAGGTTAACAGTGCCTGCCTTAAACAGCCGTCACGCTGAAGCAAAAATGATACACGGTGCATTTTTTCCAGCTTCAGCTCCATGCGATATGAAATTTCTTTCTTCATCAGTTCAACTGATGTTTTTCCCTGCATAAAGAGATGAATCATCATACGGGCCTGTGTCTCTCCGACGCCATACTGAAGTAATACGTCACGCAGCCTTCTCTCATCCCGCTCCTCCGTCTTCTCTAGCACACGGATCACGTCGGCGATTTCTTCAGCTGTGACACTCTCCATCTGGATAATCTGTTCCTGCAATTCAAAATCCCCTGGCGCCCGCAGCAAAATGCTGACACTCGGCTTTCCGTCGCGGCCCGCTCTGCCGATTTCCTGCATAAAAGCTTCTGCCGTCTGCGGGAGGTGAAAATGAATCACATATCTGATATCGGGTTTATCGACACCCATTCCAAACGCATTCGTACAACATATCACATCAAGCTGGTTATGAATAAACTGCTGCTGAATTAAAATCCTGTCCCCTGACTCCAAACCGCCATGGTAAAAGTCGGCTCTGCTGCTCGTTTTGCTTTTAATTTCACCCGCTAATTCCTCAGCCCATTTCCGTGTCGGACAATAAACAATTCCCGGACCTTGCAGGTTTTCAACCAGCTGAATGACCCTATCTATTTTTTCGGCAGTATCCGCCGCATTTTCAACCCTCAGTGCGATGTTTGGGCGGTTGACTGAGTTGAGATGGCGTACAGCATGCTGCAGCTCCAGCAGGTTCATGACATCTTGCAGCGTTTCCTTTGTAGCCGTGGCGGTCAATGCCAGAACGGGCGGGTGTCCAAGTTTTTTTCTCAGCTGTCCGAGCTTTGAATAATCAGGCCTGAAGTCGTGTCCCCATTCAGAAATACAATGCGCTTCGTCAATAACAAATAGGCTGATCGGGACGCTTTTCAATTTTTCCAATACATATGGAGACTGTAAAGCTTCAGGAGACAAGTACAAAAATTTATATCGATGAATATGTTCTAAAACAAATTGTCTTTCCTGCCTGTTAAGCATGCTGTTCAAAGCTGCAGCACGCTTTTCCCCCCGGGCTTTCAGCTGCTGCACCTGATCCTCCATTAAAGAAAGCAGTGGAGAAACGATTAATACCATGCCGTCAAGCATATAACCAGGCAGCTGGTAGCAAAGCGATTTCCCTCCCCCAGTCGGGAGCATTGCAATGGTATCCTTCCCGCTGAGTATGCTTTCAATAATGTCCTGCTGCCCTTTTTTAAAGGAAGTAAAACCAAAAAACTGATATAACGTTTGCTGTAATTTAGTCATATTGCTGCACCTGCTTTGTCAATGCCAGTCTGATTTGAAAGTAGCTGAACCGCTGTTCCAGCCCGTCGCGAATTTGTTTGATTTTATTCGTCCGCATCCGTTTGGCAAACTCTGCGATTTGAAGCTGGTCTTCTGCTGATACATAGTCATTAATCATAAACGCAGGCTCATGGAGAGAAATCTCGACAATGTGGTCTTCAATCGTCGCTGTTTTCAGCTTTCTGATTTCAGCAATTCGCTGTATCGGAAACCCTTGTTTGACCATCTGCCATGTTTTCCTCGTCGACTCTGTCAGGGCATTATCTAAGTGCACATCAGAAAGGAGATCCTTTAACAAAGCATCTTCACACTCCGGAAGAGAATGAATAAAATAATGTACCGAAGCCCAAAACATGATATAGACATACCATTCGTCTTCTTTCAGCGTATCAGCAAGCTGCCTGCTCGTATAACCGATCCGATGGTGCGAGGTTAAGGAGTAGACAAAAATTTGCGCTGCTTTGTTTTCAATCTTTTTCAAATGCGCCTCAAGCATGGCAAAAAGGCTTTTTGCCATCTCTATATGATCCGTATGCCGGGACAGGTATTTCTTTACCCAGTGAAGTGTCTTATGATCCTTTGTGACAGGGATATACTGCCTGCTCCCTTGCTGTTTATGGGATAGGACCTGCACAAGCAGCGAAAGCCTTTTCCAAAGCACGCCGGCAGCCTGCTGATAATGAGCGCCGTGACAATGAACGGGCCAAGGCCGCTCGCTAAGGGCATGTCTCAAAACTGCTGCGCCGCTGGCTGTCACTTTGTATGTATCTGATTCAGACATTGGCGCGAGATATGAATGCTTTTCAAGCTTGTCAAGCGACGCAGAAATATCGCTTCTCGAACATTTTGCCGCCATTCCAAAGTATTTTGCAGTCTGAAATAAGCCGGCATCTTGAATGGTCTGTGACGATCTCTTGCCTTTGAATAGGTGAAAAACAGCGCTTCCCGACCGTTCCCCGTTTATTTTGCAAAGACAATCGAGAACCATAATATCGAAGTAATTTAATGACAACCTATCCACCTACATTCTTCCTGACAAAAATCGTTGATTTGCTCTTTTTATTTTAACAGATTTC
>NZ_JAVAXX010000369.1:0-5292 GCF_042709275.1 Bacillus sp. LR_5
CAATAAACCTTTTATTTCGCCAATACGATCCAGCAAATCAATTGCCGGTTTTTCCTGATCCATCATCTCTTCCGTAAGCTGTATCAATTTGTCATCTATTTCCTTCACAAGTCCCAGCGTTCTGCTGTTTCCATACAGGTCAAAGCTTTTCGACGTTTCGTGTGAAAGGCCGCTGTCTACAGCTTCTTTGACAAAACGCTTCACAAGCCCTTTAAATCTCGCTAAGTCTTTAAAATTCCGGGATTTCGTCAGTCTTTTTCCAAACGCTTCTATATCCGATAACAGCCTGGTAAGCTGATCAAATTTCAATTTGCTGCTTTGGTTTTCCATCGATGTTTTAAACGACGCTGTGATCTCAGATGTTTTCACAGAAGGAAGCTGCTTATTATCTATAAATGTACGTATATCTTTATTAATTTTCACAGTTTCAAATCCTTAAAATTGATGAAATTCATCGACTGGAAGGACAAATACTGTCGCTCCGCCAACTTCAACTTCTACTGGATAAGGGACATATGAATCAGCATTTCCGCCCATTGGAGATACAGGGGCAATCATCTGGTCACGTTTCTGTCCGTTTTCTTTAATGAGACTCAATGCTTTATCGACGCGTATATCCTCGACACCAATCATAAACGTTGTGTTGCCTGATTTAAGAAATCCTCCCGTCGTTGCAAGCTTTGTAACTCTAAAGTTGTGATCCGTTAAGGTTTTCAAAAGTCGGTTGCTGTCCTGATCTTGTACAACTGCCACTATCAATTTCATCTGTGAAGGCCTCCTTTAGATTGGAAACAACAATGATCTCGTTTACATTATTATATCAACTATTGGGAAACAGGTCACAATTGAATTTTTTTCAACGCTTCATTGATCACTTTTAGGACATCCTGAACGACGAGGTCTTTGGATTGGCTGGCATCAACTGAGTGAAATCTTTTCGGGAATCGCTTCATCAGCTCTTGGTAACCTTCCCGTACCTTTGTATGGAAGCTTAAGTTTTCTAAATCGAGCCTGTTTTTCTCCCGCGAGCCGTTTGCGTGAATACGTTTCAGGCCTTCTTCCGGATCAATTGAAAAATACACCGTTACATGGGGCATCATATCTCCGATGGCAAACTCATTAATTGACAGAACCTCATCAATCCCAAGTCCTCTTGCGTATCCTTGGTACGCGAGCGAACTGTCTATGAATCTGTCACAAAGAACAACATGCCCCTGTTCTAAAGCAGGTTTTACTTTTTCAACTAAATGCTGGCGTCTTGCAGCCGCATATAAGAGAGCTTCTGTTCTTGGATCCATTAATGTGTTGTTCTCATTCAGAATAACCTCTCGAATTTGTTCTGCAATGTCTATGCCACCTGGCTCTCGAGTTGCTGTAACCTGAAGGCCCTCTGCTATCAGTATGTTTTTGATTTCCTGCAGAACAGTCGTTTTCCCCGCACCTTCAGGACCTTCGAATGTAATAAATAAACCGCTCATGATTTCTCCTCTTCTATATAAACAAGTAGTTGTTTCTCTTTGATTTTCATATTCCCTTGAATATGCGTTTTCATGCTGATCAAGCGGCTGAGCTTTTGCACACTTTCTTTTGTAATTCTTTCTCCCGCCATGATCATCGGGATACCCGGAGGATAAGGGATGACATCCTCTGCATTCAGCCGGCCTGCTGCTTCATCAAAGTCCACATATTCTTTCTTGAACGTTTGTAAGACCTTTTTTTGATAAGGCAAGACAGTCACAGGCTGCGCTCCCCATTCTACAGAAACAAACATCTGATCCGGAGGCGTTTTTTCAATCTCTTCATCAATGCTTTTAATCGTTTCAGCGTTTATTCTGCGCTTTCCTCCCAATGGAAGAACGAGCAGTACTTGATTTTCATCAGCAAGCTCAGTGAATATGTTGGCACGCTCTAATATGTTTTGCAGCGTATACCCCGAATGGCCCCGTTTTGAGCGAATTGTGAGCTTCAGCGGATCCGTTATCATCCGTGGATCAGCCGGTTTGACAGCTTCTGCATTTGAAAGTGAATCAAACGTTTGTTTAAGTGATTGTATGCGGTGCAGAATGTCAGAAAGCTTTTGTTCTTCTATAATATGCTGTACATAAGCGCGGGCAATGTCTAACGAAGCCATAATCGGATAAGACGGGCTGCTGCTTTGTAATCGATTTAAATACTCTGCCAGCCGATTCCGATCAATTCTGCAGCTGCTGTTGAGATGCAAATAAGAACCCATCGTCATGGCAGGCAGCGTTTTGTGAGCCGACTGAACAACAACATCTGCCCCCATTTTTAAAGCGGAGACTGGAAAAGGCTCCCCCAAAACAAAATGTGCGCCATGCGCTTCATCCACCAAAACAGGAATCCCGTAATGATGGGCCTCTGAAATGATTTCGGTTAAATCAGCACTATGTCCGTAATATGTCGGATTGGTCAGCACCAAGCCTTTTGCATCTGGATATGCTGCCAAGGCTTTTTTAATTGTATCAAGCGGAACATGCGTAGGCACATGCATCGCTTCATCAATGTCAGGTGCGAGATAAACCGGCTCAGCACCAGCCAAATCAACAGCATGAAATACAGATTTATGACAGTTTCTTTGAACCAGAATTGTTTCACCCGGTTCACAAACAGATAAAATCATCGCTAAATTCCCGACAGTCGTACCATTCACCAGGAAAAAACTTTCCGCCGATCCATATAATTGACTGACAAGCTCTTGAGCTTCCTTAATCACCCCAGAAGGATGATGGAGATCGTCCAGTCCTGCCAGCTCAGTTACATCAATGGTGAGAAGCGGATCGAATATCGACTTAGCGTCATCAAAAAAGACATCTCCATTGTGATGTCCCGGAACATGAAATGAATGAGAATTTCTTCTCGCATGTTGAATCAATGCTTTATATAAAGGTGTGTTCATTAAAACAATCCTTTGAATGTGTCTTCTTACACTTTATTATATCGTGCCTCTGACAGAACTTAAAGCTAGACTTACTGGTAACTACCTTTCCTTCATCATAAGCAGCTTGTGCTTCAGATCGCCTTCCATCATCATAAGCTCTTCTTCTGCCTGACGGCGTTTGATTCGGCCTTCTTCTTGTATGGTCAGCGTTTCTTCAAGCGTGCTGATTAAGCTTTCCTGCACCTTCTTTAAAGTATCGATATCAACAAGACCTCGTTCATTTGCCCGCACGGTTTCAATTGTATTGGTTTTCAAAAGCTCCGCATTTTTCAGCAAAAGCTCGTTGGTTGTATCAGATACTTTTTGTTGTGCATCCACTGCATTGCGCTGCCTTAAAAGCGTCAGTGCAATTGCTACTTGGTTTTTCCAAAGCGGAATCGCCGTCACAATGGATGACTGGATTTTTTCAGCTAATGCTTGATTTGTATTCTGAATCAGCCTGATTTGTGGAGCACTTTGGATTGTGATTTGCCTGCTCAGCAGCAAATCGTGCACCCTTTTATCTAACCGGTCAGCAAATTGAACCAAATCGTTTACTTCTTGAACGGCCATTTGGTTATGCTCACTTGATTCGGCCTGTTGCTTCAGTTCAGGAATCGTTTTTGTTTTTAATTCCTCCAGCTTCAGTTCCCCTGCAGCGATATAAACATTCAGCGCGGTGAAGTACTCTTTGTTTTTTTCATATAACTGCTCTAACAGCTTATTGTCACTGATTAAAGCATTTTTAGAGTGCTCCAGCTTCAAACTGATTCTGTCTATCTGTACGCTGGTCTTTTGATATTTAGACAGCACCTCCTGAAGAGAATTCGATACTCTTCCAAACATGCGTGCCAAAAAACCCTTTTTCTTAGACTGAAGATCATCAGGATTTACTTGATCCAGCTTTTGCATCAGTTCTCCAAGAATTTCGCCGATCTCTCCGACATCCTTCTTTTGAACATGATCAATCATAGTATGAGAAAAATTCAGCAGTTTAGACTGAGCTTGTGAACCGTATAAAACAATACTTTGCATATTCTTATGATCGATCTGCCCAGCGAGCTGAATTGCTTTTTCCTTGTTTTCCTCGGGAAGAACATCAACAAGGCGTACTTGCTGCTTCTCTGCTTTTACAGTCTCCGCCCTAGGCATCTCTATATCACCAAAAGGATCCGCCAATAATTCATCTATATGAAGGTCGCTTTGATCTCGGTTCATCGCTCTTACCCTCTTCCATTATTTCTTCAATGAATGCTTTGCTGCATCTAATTCAAATTGCAGTTCGTCAATTTCATCACCCATTACTTGAGTTAAATCTTCCTCTAAACGCTTGGTCAATTCAGCAAGAGTGATACGAGCCTCACTCAACGACATCGACAGTTCTTTGCTTTTTTTCGGATGAGATGATAGAAAGGCATACTTCTCTGTCAATTCAACAACCGAATCGAGAGTTTGATAAAAAAAGCGCTCAGCCTGATAAAACCGCTTTGGCTCTTTTTTGGTGAGGATATAAATCCTTCTGACAAGTCTCAGCATTTCTGCATTTTGTTTAAACATTTGAATGCTTTTTGCCTGAAACAAAGCTTTCCGAAGGCGTATGATCTTCTGCCTTGCTTCCTCGAGATTTTTCTTAATGTAGGCATATTCTCTTCCTGTCAGTGCATGCTTTTTAAGAAATAAGCGTCTCACATTCCAAATGCCAGCTGTATATACAAATGCTCCCGAAGCGAGCCCATAAACAAAAGATAGGAAAAGCGACTGATTTAAACCGAAAAAGCACAAAATCCCTATGAAAACAAAAGTCGCACTGCCTGTTAAACTCCATATCAAAAAGTGAAGAAATCTCTGCATGAGATAATCGACTCCTGTGTATATACTCAGTTTTAATATTATTATCTACTACGTTCTATCCCTAAACAAGTTTCATCTTCTTTTTATTAACCCATTCCTTATGAAAGAATACAAAAAAAGACCTTTTCAGGTCTAAGAATATAATGGCGGTGTATGAATGCTCTTTAATTTTTTCACGTAAAAGGCATAGTCAGGATCGGAAGTTGATGTAGAAATTACTTTTCTCTCACAATCTAAACATATGAATTTCGTATAAAGATGAATGCCTCTATTCTTCTCTTGATCACAAATCACACATGTATGATTAGGTTTAACAGTTTTGTCCATCGTCCCCACCTCCGTACAATTAGCCTTCCCTTAAACCAGATATTGTATACACTATTTAGATCTTTTTGAAACTTGAAATCAGTATATGGACTATATAAGCTGTCGGTGTTTGTATTTGTTTGATTTTATTGATCTTAAATAAACAAAAAACCCAGCTCAATGAGCTGGGTTTTACC
>NZ_JAVAXX010000037.1:0-37676 GCF_042709275.1 Bacillus sp. LR_5
CTGAATTTACGGCGTTTATCGCGCTGAATTGATCGATTAATTGTCGTCGATTCCGATAATTAATTCATTGCAGTTCCGATGAATTTTTCGTCATAATAGCGATGAATTTGACTAGTTCTTACAAAATAAGTGTATTACTAAACAGGCTATAGCGCAAATAATTTTGCCGTCCATATATTGGGCGGTTATTTTTTTGTCCATTTTTCGAAGTTTATACGCATCTATAAGTGAGGGAATAAATTTCGAGAAAAGATGTGCCATTCTGGAAGTGCATACGCAGTTATAGGTGAGAGGTGAAAAAGATGGATATCACACAGAAGCAAGAAAGCGCGTTACTACTTATAGACAACTTAATAGATGATGGTATAGATGTGACTAATTTAAGAAAGGAGCTATTGAAATCCTCAAAATACAGTTATCACGCAGTAATGAAACACCTACAACGGTGTTTCGGTAGCTTGCAAAACGCTCTAATTGCATACGGTCTCTACGAGCAAGTCGCAGAACCTTCTCATCTGGAAATTGAAAGATGTTTCTACATCGACGACGAGTATAAAGTCTCTGAGAACAAATTTATTTCCGAGGAAGTTAAAGAGTTGTACAACATTTCGGATACGAAGTTTCGTGAATACAGAAAAGAAGTTCTTGAAAACATCGAAAAAGAAGCGCTGGATGCTTATGTTAGAGATACGTTTCCGTATGGTCTGAAACGCGAGTATATTTACGAAAATAAACTGTGGAGCATCGAAACTTACTTACGAAAATATTACGATCATAGCGTAAGGAAAATGTGCGAAGAGTGGGGATTATCGTACGAACTGGTTAACGAGTCCTACGCAGCTTTTTATATAACTAAGGGGCGCGAATTTGAGTCGCTTGTTGGTGAAGTTCTTTCCGCGCTATATCCGGGATCCGTCGATGAGCAAAAACGTATTGAAGATTGCATCCCGGATTTCGTTATTGACGGAACTAAATGGATCGATGCTAAGTTAAGCGATAATACTGCGTTTAATCGTGCTTGCAAAACTTTCGATAAATATTTGCGCTATACGGATCATCTTACGATTATTTACGCTAAAAAATCCGAAGGGAATTTCGAACATCCTAACGTTACTCTTACACACATCAGCGAGTTTACCCCGGCGCTTTTGAAAAACGGAAACATCGAACTGGTTTCTCGATTAAACTCGTTTTTAGCGGAACTAAAATCCGAGGAAATAAAAATGAAGATAGGAGTCGATGTGGTATGACAAACGTATTCATACGAAGCGGCAACACACGCGAAAACTTTTCGATGGTTTACCACGAACTATTCGATTTGTACCACGGTTATATAGGCGATAAGGCAACGCTGTACTATACGTTTCTGCTACGCTATAGACACAATCGCGAAGATTCCGAGTATGGAAAATCGTGGCGCGGCCGGAAAGGCGTTGCTGAAAAATTTAACCTTTCGTATTCGACGCTTAAGATACTCGACACGATACTAAAAGAGGCGGGGCTAGTCGAAATAGAGACGAAGCCGAGCGGTCGTGGGCGTGACAAAATCGTTTACATCGTCAATGACCCGTTAGATCGGGAGAAATTCCGGTGGGCTGAGCCGAAAATTGCGGAAGCGTTGAAAAAGATCGCAGAAGAAACGGAAGGAGCCGAATCCCTTTTCGGTAAAGAGTTCCGAGCTAAACTTACAGAAGCGTAGATATAACTTTACAGCTCTGTATATATAAACCTTCTATCCTGTAACTGAAAAAGAATATCTTTAAAAAGAAATCTTTAAAAAGAATAAATAATAGCGCTCAATTAAAAACCTTTCGCGCAGATATTTATTAATTAATAGAATCTTATCGCGCTAAAGAATATCTGCAAGAGTGATCGAAAGCGAACGATTGCTAGGTCTTATTAATAACGAAAATACTCACGAATAAACGTGCGTATCGCGACGAATTAGCGGCGTTACTGACGGTCGAGGGTATTCGGTAGGGTAGACGATAAAACGGCGGAGAGGCGGCGAAAACATGACCGAAGAAGTTAAACGATTGCGCTGTGCTGTGGCGGATTTGATTGGCGAGAATGAGCGGCTGAAGGCGAAGAACGCGCGTCTTGAACTACGGAATAGTGAGCTCCGGCGCTGTGTGCCTGCGCTTAGCACAATCGCGACAGTATCGAGTATTTCTACGGGAGATATCGTTCTTAGGGAAATCAATAGAATCGCAAAGGAGGCGCTAAAATGAAGCCGACAATTATGAAGGAACAGGCGGAGGCTATTGATTCCTTACGAAATGGTAAAGCAGCCTGGGGTGACGAGGATTTTTTATACGCATACACTAGCGCAGATTATAGTACTTCTCCGGAATTCAGCCGATCGCAAGCATGGATATCATGACGCTAGCAGCCGCATTGGTCAACGGATACGAAGTCGAAAAGACACCGGAGGAAAAGGTGCGGGATTTCTACGAGAGTTTTAATACAGGATTCGGAACTTTTCACTCCGAAACTCACTTTCGTTTCGAAGAATATCAGCGTGTTATTAAAACAACGCTTAACTTCCTCGGAATCAAAATCGATGGAGTGAACGCTTAATGCTCCGGTTGGATCGCGCCGTAGTCCGGTTGATCGGAACGTCATATAAAGAAGCGTCCGAGTTAATCGCAAAGGGCGGCGTAAGAATAAACGGACGTGTAGATTCGAGGTCCTGGCGCTTCTTAAACAGCGGATATTACTTCGTTAAGGTTCACGGACACGGACGGTATAAATTTGAGGTAAAGGGCGGAAATCTTACGAAAATAAAACGAAAGGTTGGCGGTAAGTATGACAACGTATGAATCAAAGCCGGTCGCCAAGTGGAATACGCGAGATTTCCAGGCGTATCTCAAAGCGGAGCACGAACGGCTTTACGGCGTCCCTTATGTTCCGATGCCTGTTCGCGATCCGTGGAAGGCGGAAGCGGGTCTTATCGGACGATGGGTCGGTACAAAACGCAAGCCAGGCGAGTACGGTCCGGAAGTTACGAAACGTTTTATCGATCTTTGTTTCGCGGAATACAAACCGTCGCTTGAATGGCCGGGCGTCAGCTTCGGTTGGATGCGAAAGTGGATGGGACGGAATTTGCAGCGAGCTGTTAACGAATTAAAGTCCGAACAGCAAAGAGCCGAGCGCAGTGAAGGCGTAGATAATACGTGGTTTTAAACGAGGAGGGGTTCGGAATGGCTGAAACGAAAAAGTATGTACGGATCAAGACGGCGTCTGTAGATGGCGTTTGGTATGCGGATAAGATCGGACAGATATTCGAAGTTGTTCGCGAAAACTCCGTTGCTATACTAACAAAGTGCGGAGGACATCATTCTGTACTCAGAGAAGACGTCGAAGTCATCGTTACAGAAAAGCGGAAGGCGGCGGTTGGTGAGCGTGTTTTAGTTACGAATGCAGAACAGCGTCTTTATAAGAATGGGGACGAATTTATTGTTATAGATAGTAGTCCGTGTGGCAATTTAGTGTACCTTCGTAAGTTACCGCATGAATCTTTGGGTGTTCTTTGGTCACTACGTCACCATGAGTACGTAGTTGTCATCAAATACGAAGGGAGCGAACGCCTTTGACTAACGAAAATAATTGCGTACTTGCTAACGGATGCATGGGGGCAGGTACAGCGGCTTGTACGAAACACTGTACGGCTTTCATTCAGATGCACGGCGTAAGCGGCAACGGAGGAAGGTCGGCGGCGGCAGGGCTACCGCGTGAGTACCGGCTTGTGACGCTACAGAATTCGCCGGCGCGCGGGGCGACTTATATAAAGAAACGAAAGCCGTCCGTCGTAAAAGAAAGCGTAACGACTATGGCGGAAGCGTACGCTAAGTCTTTCGAGCGGCAATTCGATCAAGAGAACGGAATAATATCACCAGCCGAGCGCATCAAAGATCTTTACCTCGTAAGTGAATCGCCAGGTACCGGTAAAACAACGACAGCCGCGGCGCTTCTTAACGAATGGCTGCGCGTTCATTATAGCGGTTCGTTGCGGCGGGGATTAGAACCGTTACAGCGACCAGCGTATTTCCTCGACGTAAACGCGTGGCAGAACGACTATAACGAATTCAACCGTCCGCGCGTTCCGGATTCAGTCGCAGAGCCAGCGGCGGCCCGTTATTATCGTGCGTTAGAAGCGGCTAAGGCGGCGCCATTTGCGGTGCTAGACGATATAGGGGTGCGGGATGCAACGGACGGATTCCGAGGCGATTTGCACGCTGTAATCAACGCGAGAGTAACGAATCAACTACCGACAATCTACACGAGTAACGTTGCGCTTGGATCGCTGGCGACCGTGTTCGGTGAAAAGCGGCTGGCCGACCGTATTGGCGATCTGTGCCGCGAGATTGAATTCGTAGGTGAATCGAAAAGGGGGACGCGTAGATGAAGCCGAAATTCGCTATCGGAGATATTGTCGCAGTAGACGGATACAAAGATCGGATTTTCTACGTTGATTGCTGGCGCGAAGTAACACAGCACGAAGAATACGGCGCCTTTGATTACGTCGAGTATGACCTTACCGACGCGATTAACGGCGAATGGCTGGAAGCCGATAGCGATGACCTGCGTTTGGTCTGTCGGAAGTCGGCGTCGGAAGATTTCTTGATGACGTATGACATGACGAATTATCCGGAGCCCACGAGCAAGGCGTTTCATTTTACGGAAATAAACTTCGCGAAAGAGGAGGCGGTTGGGATGGCGAAAGAACCGAAGGAAACGCCGAAGACGGCGCGGGCGGCAAGTGCGCAAGAAGTGGCGAAACGCAAACGGGAGACTGACGGAATGCTGGACGAATATAACGATTACATGCGCCTGTACGCAACGTTTGGGGATGAGGAATATAAAACGAAGGCTGACGGTGTGATGACGAAAAATGAGGCGGGAGGCGGACGAGTAGATGTGGGAATTAATTATAGGAATTATATTTTTTGTTAGCGCAAGTATAGCCGGGTTCTTAATTTCTACGAAAGGCGAACAGAAGTAGTGGCAGAGATAATGTTTGTAATGCTAGTTATTTTAATGTTCTACTGGTGGATAACTAATTGAGTAGGAGGTAGACGAATGATTGACGTGAATAAGTGGAAAAAAACTTGGGTTATATTTGCGCGAAACTGAGGTCGTCGAATGCCCTTACTGCGGAAGTAAAGAGAGGTTTCTGAGAAGCGAAGTTCCAAAATACGTTTACTGCGAAGGATGTTATCGAAAATACGCAAGCGAGGGTGATCTCTTATGAACTACGGGACTTTACTAATTTCGAAAGCTATCGAAGCGAACGACCCTAATGCTCTATTGCGATTCAACATCGCCGAAAACGACCTACCAACGCAAGGCGAACGCAAAGCCTTCCGGTATGTCATGCAATACGCCGAGCAGCACCGAGGCCAGGCGCCGACCGCCGAAATGGTTACGAATGAAGTGCCGGACTTCCAGCCGGACTTTAATATCGAAGCCAGCTGGGATTACCTCGCGAAAAACCTTAAGGAACAGGCGGCTGAGCGCCAATTTATCGAGCTTGTTAGCGGGCGGATCGATCCGGAAACTGGACGCCAAGTGCAGGAACCGCAACTAGAAAAACGATTTATTGAAGCGCAAAAAAGCGGTGATATGGGAAGTTTCTTCGAGTGGTTGACGGAGCAGGCCGAAAGTCTTAAAATGAGAACAAACGTTCGAAATTCGGTTGGGACGGACATCAAGCGCGACATCGATAAATTCAAAGCCGAATACGAAAACCGCAAGGCTGGCGAGTCTTTCCGGATCTGGCGTAGCAAGTTCGACTTTATTAATCGGGCTATGGGCGGCTATGTTTCGTCTAACGTATACGTTATTTACGGAAAGTCGGGGCGCGGTAAATCGGCCATTGCACTAGAGGAAGTTGTTAACTGTGCGATGCAGGGTGCGAACGTTCTTATTTGGTCGATGGAAATGGGATGGTACGAGGTCCTGGTGCGGCTATACGTTTCAATTTCCGGAAGCCTGGGCGTTACGACTGCGACTCTTAACGGCGTCAATATGGAAGCCGGATTCAATTCGCGCGATGTACGCCAAGGAAACCTAAACGAAGAATTCGAAGCGGGCTTTATGGAATTCCTCGGACAGCTTAACGATATACTGCCGGGAAACATTACGGTGCGTGGTGTAGATGACGAAGACTTTGGTTCTCGTACATTGCGCGATCTGAAATCGGACATTATCGAAACGAAGGCCGACGTTGTGCTCGTAGACCCCTTTTATTATTTAGACTACGAAGCTAATACGTCTAAGACGGCGGGCGGAGATGCGGCCAATACTTCGCAAAAGCTACGCCGTTTAGCGGGTCATACTAAGGCGACTATATTTGCGCTTACTCAGGCGGACGAGGAAGACGAAAAGGCGGGCGAAGATGGCGAGCGAGAACTTAAACTACCGCAGCGTAAGGACGTTAAGAAAACGAAAGCCTTGCTCGAAGATGCTGCGCTATTAATCGCGGTTGATACGAACGCAAAGGAAGGGCGCGGCATGATCGGCCTAAATAAAGGGCGCGACGGTGGCGAAGGAGAGTCCGCGGAGATTATCTACTTGCCGCAAATAGGCGTTGTGAAGCAGCCAGAAGCCGGAGAAGCAGCGGCAGCACAGTTCGATTTCTAAGTTGGAAAGAATTTCATATAAAATTCTGAATAGTTTCGACAAAAACCGACTGTATAAAATGTAACATTCGTGTAATATGTTTTACAAATACATCTTTAGGAGGTGTTCGCATGCCGACTTTAATACTAAACGGACGCCACGTCGACGTAGATATCCGATATGAACTCGAACAATTCGAATGGACGCGGCCTACATGGACGGAAGACCGATTGCTCGCTGCCAGTCCGTTCCGTTACGATCGAACGCCGAGCTTCTACGTTTATCTCGAAGACACAGCATCGGCAAAAGCCGGCTACTGGGGCGATTCAGGCGCTTATGATGCTGAGTTTGCGCGCGGCGGGTTCGTTAAATTGCTCGCTTTCCTGCGCGCTGAAACTGAAGACGAAACCGTCGATTACTTATTGGAAACGTATGCACTGACGGCTAAAGACGGGCGCCTAACGCTTCGCCTTCCGAAACTTAAAGCCGCCTCTAAACCGGAACCTTTGCCGGAATCTCTGCTGGCGGACGCGCGCCTCGGAACAAACGCTTACCTAAACGGTCGGGACATAGCGGCTTGGGTGCAACGTGAGGCCGGCGTGGGGCTCGTAGGCAATGCGGTCGCGATTCCGTGGCGGTTGCCGAATGGTCGGTTAGCTAACGTCAAATACCGGTCGGTGTGGGGCAAAGCGTTCTGGTACGCGTCGAGCGGCTGGCCTATTCGCGAGTTAGTTTACGGGATGGACCTCGTTTATGCGCAGCGGCTAAGGCACGCGGTGATCTGCGAGGCGGAAATCGATGCTATGGCGTGGCGTTCGGTGGGAATACCGGCGATCGGAACCGGCGGCAGCGCATTTAATTTGAAAAAGGCGGACATAATTACGCAGTCACCTATCGAATATTTAACGGTAGTTACAGATAACGACAAAGCTGGCGATAAATTACGTGAGGCGATTGAGCGTTATTTAAACGGAAAGGTGCGGCTTGCGCACGGTTATATAACGGAGGTGAAAGACGCTAATGAACTATTGGTAAAGCGCGGTGCAGAGGCGTTGAGAAACGTTTATGATCGTGCGGAGGGTGTACGTACTGTATTACGTGTCGGTTCGGGAATTTCCGAACTTCAGGTCGGCCGGAGGATCTAGCCCTCCGTTTCGTCGCCGGATACCTCTACCCATTCGTATAAGTCTTCGAGTCTACAGCCGAGTGCACGAGCGATATTATAGGCGAGCTCGATACTCGGTATATTGCGAAGACTGGCGTAATCGGAAATACGCGATTTATCTAGTCCGACCTTGGCTGCGAGTTGTGCGTGTTCAATTCCGATATCTTTGCATAATTCGGGTATCCGGCATTTGCCGACCTTAAACGTAATAAACACCTCCATTCGTAAAGGTGTCCGTAACATTTTAACTTATAGAAAGAACATTTACCAATATTTATTCCTTGACAATCTTAATGACTTTCTCAACCGGTACATCTAAGAATAGGCATATTTTCTCAATTGTACCGACGTACATCTTTAGATTAGATTGTCTATGGTTTTCTTTTATACTTGCCTGCGTTGCAGGACTAATGACTTTCCTTAATTCACTTAATTTCATTTCTTTCTCTTCTAAAGTCTTGAATAAGGGTGAAAAATCGACCATTTTTAAAAATCCTCCTAGAAAAATGTTTACACGTCTGAACATTTTTATTATACTTCAATTATACTTAATCGGGGAATAAAAGTCATTCATTAATTAAATTCGGGGTGAATTACATGGAAGATGTAAGAGAATTCTTGTTTAACAAAATTGAGGATAGAGATGACTTGGATGACAGAACAGTTGCTGATTTTTTGGGGATATCTACAAGACAGTTGTATTATTTAAAAAGCGGACAGAGATATCTTACTTTTAGGAATATTTTGAAACTCGCCCTACTCGTTGATTCGAAAAATTACAGAATTAGAATGAAAGACTGGTGCCTTAGACTGCAGACTGACGATTGCATAAAGAACGCATTTGAGTACGCAGCAGTAATCCGTGATGTACAATTACTAAAGAGCTTACTGGACAAGCACGAGTATGAAAAAGGTGTTATAGGTCAATATGTACGAGTTTATTCATTTATTTATAAGTACATGACAGGTCAAACAAAATTCAATAAAATGGAACAAGCCCTCTTAGATTTAAAGTCCATCAATGATTCTTCCCTAAAAATACTAATTGATATTTACAAGTGCATCGGTCTACTGCATAAGCGTCAATTTTCTTACTTAATTGATAAAGCTGCTTGCGTAGAGCAGGAAATAAAGAACCTAAGTGATAAAACCCGACTATTCTTAAAAGAGTGCTTCCTTTTCCGTTTGTCTGAAGTTCTTTCACTAACAAATTTGTTTTTGAACAATTTGGAAGATGCTAGGCGGTATGCTAGTATTATATTAGAGGCCAACATAAATAAAAGAGCGGAGTCGGACGCGTATTATGTTTTAGGAATGTCTTACCTCATGAATAATCACCAAGAGTGTATCTATTACTTAGAGAAGAGCTACAAGAAAGCGGCAGAAACTGGATCAGAATTAATTTTAACTGTAGCCAAATACAACTTAGACATGGCAAAATTATTGCTTTCTCAGGAATTAAGTGAAGACGCTGACGAGTCAATTGTTGCTGTGCATGATTACAGAGAGGGTAAAATACCTTATGATGAGGCTGAAGAGAAGGTAAAAAAGGTTGGAGATTTAGATCTTCTTGATTACCTGAGAAGCAAAAAAGAAAAAAAAGTTGAGAATTTGTACAAAAAGTTTCATGATTTCGTTGCCAATTCAAACCTTTACTACGCAGTTATAATTGTAAGGGATTTGATGGAGGCCGGAGAGAATTCTGATTTCATTAAATCTCTTGCGAATTTGAGAAAAAACAATTCAAAAGGAGAGGTTTTATTTGAAAAAGATTTTATTAGTTGTTTCAGTGTTAGGAATTCTTGTAGCAGGAGGGTCAGCGCTTAATCATTTAGCTGCTGAAACAAAGTCAGAGGAATTGGCAATAAACATTATAGGAGGTTAACATTAAGAGTCGCCGAAAGGCGGCTTTTTTCATATATAAATGTATACACGTGTGAACAATTATAGAGAATTTAAACCTTGTTCACTTTCAGAAAATTCAAAGACTAATCATGCTAATATATGGACATGGAAGAAAAACTTATAAAATCTTTTAAAAAAGCTGTGCCAAATATCTAATCGATACGCAGTTAATATTGAAAGGGGAAATGATACTTGCTGAACAACGAAAACTTAATATTATTAATCGATGATTTTCAGACCAACGCTAATCCGAATTCATTTAATCAGATATTTGAAACATTTCAAATGTTGGTGAAAAATCTCGCGAAAAGGTATGGAAGGAATTGTCCGATACTTTTTGACGAGATAATCAGCGCCTTAAACGAAAAAATTTGGTGGATTGTTGAGAACTTCGATAAGAGTAAAACGCGGGAGGTAGAAAAGCACTTTAAACTTCATCTTTCGCGTGAAGCCATCGATACAACTCGTGAGAGGAACGGAACCTATGCGAAGAGACGTATTCCACTCGATCACACAGCGGAAGAGAATGCGGCAACATTCGAATCCAGCGAGGTAGTCGAAATTGAGGAGCGCGTTATATCTAAAATCACCGGAGAAATAAAAACGGACCAAGATAAGCGGCAACTTATCAAGGCCCTGACTAAGAACTCGGATGCTTTAACGACGGCAATCGTTAAAGAGCATCTTTCGTCAGAACAACCTAGCGCCCGGCAAATTGGACGTAAGCTAGGTGTTCACCATTACACCGTAACAAGAGAAATTCGTAAGTTATCGAAAAACTACGACGCTTCTCAATACGGCGAACTTAACGCTTTTCTAGCTGTATAAAAACGCAATACGTAACTAGGTCCGAGGACGTTCGTTACTCCTCTATAATACAATCTGTTGGCAACAGATTCAAGCGAACAATATACGAACGCATCCCCGCGACCTAGTACGATAATCTCAATTTAAACGGAGGCTAACGTACTATGACTACTTCAAATTTACCCAATCCTAACGAAATCCAAACGTTAATCGCGCTAGATGAGCGCAAACTTACCGAATTTATTTACCAAGGCGCATGGCCGCACGACGAGGATCCGGCCGATTACTATCCGGCCATTAAGGCGGTGCGCGTCGGATGAAACAATACCGAGTCGATCCTCATGCGGTTGAACGTGCTACTGAGCGTCTTGGGATTGAAAAACGACATGCAGCGAATCATCTGCGGCAGTTAATGCAAACGGCTTATTACGTCGGCGAAAAGACATCTCGATATGACGGTATCCGCAGCAAGGTTTTCGACAATGTAAGAGCTCGCGTTAGACTTATCGTAATTGAAGAGGACTTAATTAAGACGGTTTACAAAATGGCCGATCCTTTGGCGCCAGTCGAAGATAACCCGACCGCAAGCACTCCGTCAATTACCGATCTCCCTGACGAACTCAAGGCGGTACTTAAACGCAAGTCTGACGCTTTGATCGTTCGCCGTAATCGGGAATTACGAACTCTTACGATTCAACTTGCCGAAAAGAATCTCGAACTCGCCCAACTCGAACTGAATCGCGCTAGAGCAAGAGCGCATAAGATTATCGCTGTTATCGACGCGAAAATAGACATTGCGAAGAAAGAATACGCAGATATTAACGAAAAAGTTAACGCGATTAAATACGAAATCAAGTCGATTGAAAAGGGAGTGGCGGCTTATGTCTGACGCAGTATGGATCGTTCCAATAGTCGTGATTATTAGCGCGGTCATTATCGGCGGCATGGCGTGGGAAACGTACAAAAATGACGCGAAGAACACGCAGTAAGGGCGCCAGGCCCTCGGAGAATGTCGGGGTGGCCGTTAAGTAATTCGGGTCGCGTCGCTACTGCCAAGCGCTGGCGGCGTTTCGGGCGCAGATACCGGCATTTTGCGAGGGCTTAACGCTCAATATTAAAACGTAGGGGGAAAACGAATGAGTAAATTCGAAAAAGGTGCAGCGGCATTAAATGCTTTAAATTCAACAAACGAAGGTGGAAACAGCAATTCGACGGAATTCACTAGCTTTAAATCCGGAACTTCCTTTAAGGTTCGCGTTCTTGGTACCGAGGATCTTATCCGATTCTACAGCTACGGTATCTATAAAAAAGTTAACTCGTTCGTTGCGCAGAATCCTAGCGATATTAACGAAAAAGGGTTCCCGGAAGGCAACTACACGCCTTGGGATCTCGCGTGGAAGTATTATCAAGACCTGAAGAAAGAAGCCGCAAACAAAGGCGATAGTCAGGCGGAAGAAAAATATAAAGAAGAAGCGAGCAAATATCGCGTAAAAGAACGTTATGCGCTCGGATTTATCGATCTGGCGACGGGTGAGCCGATCATTATCGACCTCTCGAAGAAGCAAGCGCAAACAGTTTACGCGGTTATCTTAAAGTACGAAAAGAAACTCGGAAAGGTCGCGTTCGAACTCGAAAAGACCGGATCGGGAACGTCTACTACCGTTAGCTTAACGCCTGTAATTGACATGGACGACGACCTAACAGACAAGGAGCGCGAGAACTTCGCGAAGTATGCGGATAAGCAATTCGATATGAATCTCTTTGACGGACTGCTGTTTGAAGCGGATGAGAAAACGCAGTTAGAGAACCTGGTTGCGGCTGGATTCGATATTAGTTTAATCGGAAAGTCTCTCGGCGGAAACGCGGCAGAATCTAACGAAGCACCTGCCGATGATTCATTCGGATTTTAATCGCGAATCAACCAAACGAAAAGGAGGCGCTCATATGGCGCATAAAACAGAAGATACCGGCAAGTATTCGGAACTGATCGCTCGTGCTGCGCTGCTGGCTAGCGGCTGGCAGGCGGTCAGTACGTCCGAAACGGAAGAGGCGTTTGATATTAGCGCGAAAGATCCGTTAAGCGGCGAGTGGAAAACGTTCCAGGTGAAGACGATTATCGTACGTGAAAAGCGCGGCGGCAAGCGGATCGTCCAGGCGCGAAAGAACGACGGCACGCCTTATACGCTAGATGAGGTCGATTACTTTATCGGTGTCGAGGTCGGCACAGGTCCGGCGCCCGCCGTTTGGATGTTCGAGAATCGAGAGCTGACCGAATATTGGGGGCCGCAGTCGAAGGAAGGCAAGCGATGGGTACGGATGGACTTGGCGTTCAGTCGCGAAGATATTATTAACGGAGCGGAGGCGGTATGATGGCGAAATTAGAAGGCGTTAAGACACTCGATATGGTGAACGGTGAAATTACGAAGGTTGCGTATGGCGGTGCGGAATATGTGAAGACGGATAGTCCCGTTCAGGAAGGCGATCTATTCTTATTAACGGAAGGACATAAAATTATTAGCGGAGAGGCCGGCGAGTTTTACCTAACCGAAAAGTATCGGGATGACGATATCATAATTCCAACGAGATATTTAGGTAACGCTACAGCTACTCAGAGGGATGGAAAGGGAATCGCTTTCCGCAAAGTCGCCGCCGCAACCAATCCGTCCGTAGAAGAACGCGTAGCAAAGGCGGAAGGCGAGATCGAATCGTTAAAATCCGACGTGGCTGCGTTGAGGGGTGAAGCGGAATATGAGCGTATCGCCAAAAGCGAAGCGCAGGTGGGCGATTTCGTTAAGTTCGACGATCCGCCGAGCTATCTAACCGATAAGGAATATTACGAAATTAAAGAATTTGATGACGGAGACCCCGTAATTATTGACGATGATTGCGATGAATACGACACCTACACTGACAAGTTCGAAGTCTATCGCAAAGTCAGCGCGGCAAGCGTAGAGGCCGAGCCGAAGCCTGAGCGCCTGAAGGTCGGTGATTATGCGAAGGTGGTCGACGCAACCGATTATCACAGCTTCCGCGACGGAGATATCGTTGAAATCGTTGAAGATCCGTTCACGGGACCAATTAACGAATGCGCTCGTAAAATCACAGGCGGAGTGACTCAATACGTTCCAAAACGCCAACTCGTCCGCGCCACTGACGAAGAAGTTGCCGAAGCGAAAGACGAAGTAGCACGCGCTAAATTTAAAAAAGGCGATAAGGTACGGTTGAAGTCGGGCGGTGAAAAGTTTCCTTTGAGTGGGTTTAGTGACGGTGGGGTTTATACGGTTATGTATAATGACTTCAATCACTCACTTGGTAAGCGTATTCGAATCGCTGACGGTACCGAAGGGTTCGGTTATGCAACGCCGGATCAGCTCGAAATGTTATCCGAAGAGGAAGCCGCCGAGCACAAGAAATGGGCGGAAATCGGACGCGAGGTTGGCGAGTTTAAGGAAGGCGATATCGTTCGCGTAATTGATTCCGGAAGTTCGATGTTGCATAAAGGTGATATCGGACCTATCTCTGAAATTGAAGGAAGTTGTGCGAAAGTAGCCGCAAGAAATCTTACGGGACCTAGCTGGCTGGGCCTGTCAAGAATCGAACTCATCACGCCAGTCGAGGCGCGCTTTGACCGTTAAAGCCGTCGCCGCCGTCTGCGCCAATTGCAACGCTAACCTCTACGAAGGGCGATCCGCCATTTACGATTCGCTCTTCGAGGTATATGCGTGCGACGCGACGTGTTGGTCGGAGTGGTATGCGGACAATGCCGATGAATATAAACAAAGATGGACGGAGGCGGTCGATTTATGAGGACGCTATGCTACGCGACGAATGTAATATTCACGATATGTCTCGTCTTTTGGGTAATCAACGGAAATTGGCCGTTAGTTGCGGCGAATGTGATGCTTCTTCTATTGAACGGATTTTACTTAATTTACGAAGGCAATAACGAAAAGTAACCCGCAATTACTTCGCGAGGAAGGAGGACGACGGATGGAAGGCTTACGGTTAAACTTGAACGCGCTTAAACCGGCGGCATCGAAAACGGACGCTGTTCAGGCGACGGCCAAGCGGAAGGTAGAAGCGAAGAAAACGGAGACGCTCGACGAGGCATTCGTGAGGTTGGCAGAATCGAAGTTTACCGATAAGGAAAGACGCCAGTTTGACGCAGCCTACCAGGCGTTTAGAGACGGAAACTTTGTACGCACAGGAACCGGAAAGTTAACGAAAAAGGAAGTCTGCGAGATAGGTAGAACGCATCTAGCCGAAACAGAAGCCGCAATTAGACGACAGCGCATCGAAGAAACGCTTGCGAATAAGCCGGATAACTACTATATCTTAACGGATGACTCGGATCTCCCAAGATTCGTTGAACGTATTCGCGAGGAAGTACGGAGGCAGCGGGCGGAATGGCCTGGGCGGTTTGAAAAAATCGAGGTAGATTCGCTAGTAGCGTGTGACTTCGAGGGAACTGGCTTAGATTCGTACATCGACTTATCGATCGGCTTTTCGATATGGCTTCCGTTACTGGAAGAAGGCTACTACTTGCCTTACGGTCATGTCGGCGGTTTCGACGTTCCTGCTGCGCACAAAGACACCGATCCACAGCTTACGCGTTCAAAAGTAATCGCTGCAATTTCGCCGTATCTTTCGACTCCTCAGCACGGCAAGACGTTTCATATGGGCGCGGCTCGGTACGATTTACATGTCGCTCAAACTGACGGTTATACAATTCGCGGCTGCGTTTGGGATACGTTAGATGCAATGCATTTAATGAACGAACATGAGCCTTCATACGGTCTTAAACCACTGACGCAAAAGTATGGTAAGTATTTCGGCGTAACAGGAACGGTGTTTACTTTCGAGGACTTATTCGGAAACAGGTCGCCGGCTCCGTTCAATACAGAATTAGTCGGTATATACGCGATCAACGACGTTAAGTATGGCTGGGGGCTATGCGAGTTTCAGTTCGAAATGATGCAGAAGTACGGACGGCTTTTCGATTGCTACGCGTTAATTGACTCTAAGTTACCGGAGACTGACGTCTTTATGGAACGGTGCGGATTCTGTATTGATCTCGATCAACTCAGAGCGCTAGAGGCCGAATATGAGCCGAAGGTTGAAGAAGCAACGCGCCGAGTGTTCGAGACTTACGGTATTGACGACGAGTTTGTACGCAAAATGGACCGTACCATTAACGCAGCTAAGATTCAGAAATGGATCGCGGCTCAGCAAAAGCGAATACGAACAGCAGACGATCGAATTACGAAGAAGTTAACGAAAGTAAACGAGATGAAAGCAGCAGGAAAGACGCACACGAAATCGTATCAGAACGAACTTGAAATGCTCGCAAAATACCGAAAGCAACGCGCCGAGCTTGCTGATGCTACCGTAGACAACGCGCCGCAGGATATTAAAGAGTTCGTAATTACTAACGGAAATCATATCGCGTACTTAATTTACGATCACCTCGGCATTAAAGATCAGACGTCTAAAATCGAACGCGGCAAGAAACGGTCAACCAAGTCGGATGTACTCGATATCTATTTCGCAGAAGAACCCTCGCTTGAACCGTTGGCTACAGTTGCGGAGTATACGAAGCTGCTAACGACTTATATTCGTCCGATACTCGGATCGCACGGCGTGGAATCCGTTATGGAGGTTGACGGACGTTTGCATACGAACTTTAAAGCGGGCGGAACCGCAACGGGACGATACGCATCGAGCTCATATCGCGCAAGAAAACCGGAGGTGGCAACGTGGCTATAACTGATGAAAATTACTTAGACGTAGTAAAGGCGCTTGTTGCGAGCGATGAATATACGAAACGCGGCGTTAACCTTCAGAATATACCGGCGAGATCGAAGTCAGGTAAGCGCGTAAGGAATGCGTTTGTTCCGCGTGAGGGCTGGGTGTTTATCGGCTCCGACTTAGGGCAGATTGAGCCCCGGATTCAAGCGCATATCATGTACGAAAAGTACGGCGATGGTTCAATGCGTCAGATCTTTATAGACGGTGTTGATCTTTACACGACGATGGCGCAGAAGGTATTCGGACTTGCAGAGGAATATTGCACGGATAAGGCCTACGATCCGACCGGCACCTTCCAGCCACGCGGAATGATGAAGACCGGGGTGTTAGCGAAATCTTACGGACAGACACCGCAGGCTTTTGCGCGAAAAATGAACGTCAGTACCGAAGTAGCCGAGATGTTTTTCAATAACTTCGATGAGCAGTTTCCTTCGTTTACGCAGATGGTTACGGATATTCGCGAGGGGATGAAACGTGACGGATATGTGGAGACGCTATACGGACGAAAGCGAAGATTTCCAGACTATAAAGAAGTTGCGGCTGCGGCGAATAAAAATGAGCAGAGATTGATTCGGTTATACACTGAGCGCAAGCAATTACGTAATAAGAAATCGTTATCTCAACGCGATCAGGACCGCATGACTAAACTTCAATCCGAAATAGATGCGCTAGCTGATAAACGTGGCTTAGTCGGATATTGGGAGCGCGCAGCCTTTAACGCAGTTATCCAGGGTACAGGCGCCGATATTCTGAAGATGAACGGAAATCGTATGGCGCGAATTTGCATGGAGCGTGGCTGGGAGTTCAACGCAAGCATCCACGATGAAATTAAAATCAGCGTACCAGAAGACGAATTAACGCCGGAAACAGTTGCGCTTGTTAAGGACGTTATGGCTAATACGGTAAGATTGTCGGTGCCTCTCGTAACTGACACGGTAATTGAGCCGGCATGGATGCTCGAAATGAAGCCAGAAGAATACTTTACGGGCGTTGTGAATCGCGAAGATTATTCGAAAGAAGAGGTTTACGAAAATCAAGTCGCACTTGTACGCAAATATTGGAAAGGACGTGATTAATTGACGAACGCAAACGCACGATCAGCCGCAAATTCACTGCGCGCCCAATTAGCGCCGGCACCGCCCGAACCGACCACATACGCGCAGCAAATTGCGGATGAACTCATCGAATATTTAAACGAATGGCATTCGCTGCCTGAAACGTGGGATAACGCACTAGATGCGCAGATACACCGATGGTACGCAGACGCTCCGAATGTAAAACCGAAGTTTCCGTATTTCTCACCTTCGTCTGCTAACGCCTGTGCTCGCGAATTATATCATAAAGCAAAATACGGAAAGAAAGATAAGTTCAAGAAACCGCCGTATCAAGGACGTTGGCAACGCATCGGTACCGCAATAGGTGACGTTATTCAGCGCGATATTTTATTCATGGAAAAACATTTCGAAAAGTTAGTCGGACGTCCATGTCCGTTTAGTTTCGAGCGTAACGAAGACGGAACGCCGATGTTTGAGGACTTCGCGAAAAAGAATCATTTAATAACACATAATGGACAGTCGTTTCACCTTTTCGGAACATGTGACGGGATCATGCGCTATGTAACGGAGGACGGAGAAGTCTTACGCGTCGGCCTCGAAATCAAGTCGAAGCAAACCAGCGCGGCGCGGACGTCTTACTACTCGCTGAAAAAGCCGGACGAAAAGCACGTAAAACAATGCTACTCATACGCGGTTATGTATAACGTCGATCTTTACGTAATCCTTTACGTTAATGGTTCGAAGAAGGCGTGGGAATATGACGAAGGTGAGTTCGAAAAGTCGCCGGATATCCGTGCTTTCGGATTAGAGATCGGAGAGTCCGAGATTAATTCCGTTCTTGATAGATTCGCAGATATTCAGGCATCTATCAACGCAGGAAAGCCGCCGGAGATAGACCTTAACGGATGGACATTTAACAGTTATAAGATGGAATGTGCGAAATCGCTTACGGACGCAGAACTGGAGGACGTACGCGATAAAGTTTCACGGGTTATGCGATCGAATGTGTATCCGTCTACTAAGCAGCAGTACGCCGGAGCGCTAGAGTTTATCGAAAAAGTACGCAAAGGGGAGGCGGTTTGATGGCGAGTATTATAAAAGCGGAATTGGTAGCAAGTGTTAACCATGTAGCATTAAATCAGCGACTACAAAGCGTAATCGACGAATATAACGAACAAGGATTGCGTGTAGTTATAGAAGACAGTTATGCGGAATCTAGCCGTAGAGGGGGAAACAGTAGCGCCTACAGCGATTTAATCAGTCATGTTTTAGTGGTTGGTTACGATGAGTAGCGCCAAGACTATCCGCATCCTTGCGCTAGATATATCAACGAATCCAGGCTTCGCAGTCCTCGAAGTTAAGCGCCTAAAGTCTGGACCGCGTATCAACCTTGTTCACGTAACGTCTGTAAGCACGACAAGCCAATCGCCAGACAGCCATCGGTACTCTTACATCGAAGCCGCAACAACGATGGTTCTGCACGAATATGGGCCGTTTGACGTAGTTGTCCGCGAACATTTCACGGGCGGGCGCAATAAGCGATCGACACAAACCGTATTCGGAGCATGGGCGGTCATTGATATGGCGCTTGGTAAATACGGCTATAAGGCGGATGTGGAAATCACGCCGAAAACGGTTAAAAAGGACATAACCGGAAATGGTAGCGCATCAAAGGACGAAGTAGAGGCGGGCGTACGGCGTATGCTTGCGTTACCGGATGAATTTACGTTTCGTACGGATGATGAATCGGATGCGGTGGCGATTGGGCTTTCGTATATGGTTCGTGAAGGCGTAATAGATAAACCGAAGGAGTGATGCGAATGTTTAAAGAGAGATTTACGATGGCTGTTACGTATCTAAGCGCAGCGCTACTCGGCGCAGTGACCGGAGTATTAATCGTCAGTTCCGTGTTTAATATGTACGCACTTCTTAGCTTTCCGGTTATTGGCGCGGTAATCAAAGTCGGCATCGTTGGCGCTTTCTTAATCGTTATCTGCGCGGTGGTTATTGAATTCATTAACTGGCTGATCGTCGAGCCTTATCGCAATCGCAAGCGGATTCAGGCAGACGCCAAGCGCGAAACGGAGGGACCGGTCGAATGATGGGATCAGCGACGGACGCACAGCTACAGCAGATGTTACGGATTCATCGCGAAGGACTTGCCGAAGATGATTACGCAATCAGTCGGCATGAACGGCAGCTAATCGAATTGCGGATCGAAAGAGATCGTCGACTTGCGAATATAGCGGCACTGGAAGAAGAAATCGAGAGACGGAAGGGGTCGGTTAGATGACGTATTTAGCAATCGGATGTTTGGTCGCGTTATTTTTGCTCGCAGTAAGTGTGGACGTATCAGGTAAAAGCGTTAGCGCGAAGGTGGCGAAGATCGTATACGTTCTATTGGTCGCGATTCCTCTCGCGGTCTTGGTGGCGGACGTCGTATGCTAATCGCCTATTATTCGCGGACCGGCAACGTACGCCGATTCGTCACAAAGACCGGTCTGCCCGCCGTTGAAATAACGCCAGACCTAACGCTCGCCGAGCCGTTCGTTTGCGTGACTGGAACGTACGGATTCGGTCAAGTGGCGCGTCCAGTTGCGGATTTCCTTGCGGCTAATAGCGCGTACTTGGCGGGCGTGGCTGCGTCGGGCAATCGCAATTGGGGCGGCAATTACGCAAAGGCGGCGGATTTGATAGCGGCGCAATACGGCGTGCCGGTGATCGGGCGCTTTGAATTAGCGGGCACGGACGCAGATGTACGACAATTTATCGAAAGGGTGAACGCGCTTGACGAATTACATCGAACTTAATAACGAAATTATGCTACAGAAGGACGGCCGGTTCCAATTCGAAAAGGATCTCGAAGCCGTCCGCGCTTATTTTATTGACTACGTAAATCAAAACACCGTATTTTTCCACGACCTGGGCGAAAAGCTCGACTACCTACGTGATAACGATTACTACGAAACCGAATTCCTAGACGCCTATACGTTCGAAGAAATCAAGGCGGTCTATAAAGCGGCCTATGCGCACAAATTCCGATTCCCTTCGTTCATGAGCGCGTTCAAATTCTATAACGACTATGCGCTGAAGACGAACGACGGCAAGAAGATTCTCGAACGTTACGAAGATCGGGTCGCTTGCTGTGCATTGTTCTTCGCGGAAGGAGACGCAGCAAAGGCGCTGGAGTACGTCGATTTAATGATGCGCCAGGAATACCAGCCGTCAACGCCGACGTTCTTGAATGCGGGCCGGAAGCGTCGCGGCGAGTTAGTTTCGTGTTTCTTGCTCGAAGTTAACGATTCGCTTAACGATATTAGTCGTGCGATTGACATTTCGATGCAGCTCTCGAAGCTTGGGGGTGGCGTGTCACTTAATTTAACGAAACTCAGAGCGAAAGGTGAGGCGATCAAAGACGTAGAGAATGCGACGAAGGGCGTTGTAGGCGTTATGAAGCTGCTCGATAATGCGTTCCGTTATGCGGATCAGATGGGTCAGCGGCAAGGCTCCGGCGCAGCGTATCTCAACGTATTCCATGCAGATATTAACGATTTCCTAGATACGAAGAAAATCAGCGCAGATGAAGACGTACGCGTTAAAACGTTATCGATCGGCGTTGTCATTCCGGATAAATTCATCGAGTTAGCGCGAGAAGATCGGCCGGCTTACGTTTTCTATCCGCACACCGTGTACAAGGCGTACGGCCATCACCTGGACGAAATGGATATCGGCCAAATGTACGATAAGCTCGTCGATAATCCGGCCGTACGTAAAGAAAAGATCAACCCGCGGAAGCTACTCGAAAAGCTAGCCGTGTTGCGGTCCGAATCGGGCTATCCGTACATCATGTTCGAAGGCAACGTTAACGCGGCCCACGCGAACAATCACATTTCGAAGGTTAAGTTTTCGAACCTCTGTAGCGAAGTGCTTCAGGCGTCGCAGGTATCGGAGTACACCGACTATGGCGAACCGGACGAAATCGGACTCGATATTTCGTGCAATCTCGGCTCGCTCAACGTTGCGAACGTAATGAAAAACGGCGACTTCGAATCTATCGTCAAGCTATCCGTCGATGCTCTAACGCGTGTCTCTGAAACTTCGAATATCAAGAACGCGCCGGCCGTCGCTAGAGCTAACCGTGAGATGCGTTCGATTGGGCTTGGCGCGATGAATTTACACGGCTATTTAGCGCAAAACGGAATCGCTTATGAATCGGAGGAAGCGCGGGATTTCGCTAACGTATTCTTCGCGTTGGTGAATTATTGGTCGCTTGTGCGTTCGATGGAACTAGCGAAAGAAACCGGCAGCACGTATGAAGGCTTCGAGGAATCAACGTATGCAAGCGGTAGTTACTTCGATAAGTATATCGAAATTTTAGAGGATTCGTTCATAGATTGCGATCCAAAAACGGAGAAGGTTAAAAACCTATTCGAAGGAGTACGGATTCCTTCGCTTGTAGACTGGGCTAACCTTCGCGATAACGTTCTAAAGTACGGCCTATACCATTCGTACAGACTTGCGATTGCGCCAACGGGATCTATTTCGTATGTGCAGTCGGCTACGGCGTCTGTCATGCCGATTATGGAGCGTATTGAAGAGCGTACGTACGGTAATTCGAAGACGTATTATCCTATGCCGGGGTTATCGCCGCAAAACTGGTTCTTCTATAAGGAAGCGTACGACATGGATATGTTCAAAGTCGTCGATATGATCGCAACGATTCAGCAGCACGTCGACCAAGGTATTTCGTTTACGCTGTTCTTGAAAGATACGATGACGACGCGCGATCTGAATCGGATTGACTTATACGCTCATCATCGGGGAATCAAGACGTTGTATTATGCGCGGACGAAAGATACCGGCCAGGATTCGTGCTTGAGTTGCGTAGTTTAAACGAAAGGGGAGTCATCCGAGTGAAAATGGTCGATTTTATTGAACGGTATTTAGGTCTTCAGCTTCTCGATTGGCAAAAAGAATATATCCGAAACAAAGAAAAGGAGGACGAATAATTGACGAACGCAAACGCAATCCACACGGCGGCCGATTGGTCGCGCCACGAAGACGACTTTACGCAAATGTTTTACGCGCAGAACGTTAAACAATTCTGGCTTCCGGAAGAGATTTCGCTAAACGGCGATCTCTTAACGTGGAAGTCGCTAAGCCGGACCGAACAAGATACGTATATGAAAGTTCTCGCGGGCCTAACGCTGCTGGACACCGAACAAGGAAACACCGGTATGCCAATCATCGCGCAGCACATCGACGGACACCAACGCAAAGCCGTCCTTAATTTCATGGCGATGATGGAGAACGCTGTCCATGCGAAATCCTATTCGAACATATTTATGACGCTCGCGCCTACTGAAACTATTAACGAAGTTTTCGAATGGGTTAAGACCAACCCGTATCTGCAGCGGAAGGCGGCGCGGATCGTCGGTTTATACAACGCGATTGAACCCGGCGATGATATTTCGCTGTATAAGGCGTTGGTCGCTTCGGTGTATCTCGAAAGCTTTTTGTTCTACAGCGGCTTTTACTATCCGTTATATTTCGCGGGCCAAGGCAAGCTAACGAACTCGGGCGAAATTATATCGCTTATTATTCGCGATGAAGCGATTCACGGCGTTTATACCGGCTTGCTCGCGCAGGAAATCTATAACCGCCAAGCTCATAGCGTTCAGTTAGAATTACGCGATTTTGCCGTTGATTTACTGACGGAGCTATACGATAACGAAGTCGCATATGCCGAGGACCTTTACGATGCGGTCGGCCTGACGCACGACGTTAAACGGTTCATGCGCTATAACGCGAACAAAGCGCTGCAAAACCTCGCGTTCGATCCGTATTTCGAGGACGAAACGCCGAATCCGATCGTGATGAACGGACTTAGTACGAAAACCAAATCGCACGACTTCTTTTCGCAGAAGGGTAACGGCTATAAGAAGGCGACAGTCGAGGCGCTTAGGGATTCGGATTTTTATTTCGGAGAATAAGCGTCCGGACTGCGAACTTTATACGCATCTATTTATGAAGACGTTGTGCCAAACGGAAAGTTGATACGCAGTTATATATGAGGACGTTACGAAGGAGGAAACGAAATGAACGTAAATATAAAACGCTTATCGCCGGACGCTCAAACGCCGACCTACGCACACTCAACGGACGCAGGCTTCGATTTAGCGGCGTCAGAGGACGTAATTATCGAACCGGGCGCTACCGCGTGTGTGCCGACGGGCTTGGCATTCGAGATTCCGGAAGGGTACGAAATGCAGATCCGGCCGCGCTCGGGCATTACGCTGAAAACTAAACTGCGTGTGCAGCTCGGAACAGTTGACGAAGGCTATCGTGGCGAGGTCGGAGTGATTGTCGATAATATTGCGCAGAAGATCGGCGAAGAAGATACGAGATATCTTTTTGTTGATGGGGGCTGTGAGAACACCGAAAAAGCCGAGTTTTTCGATTTCAATATCGATGATTATCGTTATGGAAACGTGTATGTTCCTGACAGTACCTACAAAATCCGCAAAGGCGATCGCATCGCACAGGCGTTAATCAAGCCGGTCGAGCAGGCGGTGTTTACGGAAGTTGATGCGCTCGGCGATAGCGATCGAGGTGCGGATGGATTCGGGAGTAGCGGAGTTAGCTAGTAATCACACCGATTTCTCTTAATTTACTTTTTACAAAGTATTTAGCGACATCGCCAAATACTTTTAAGGAAGCACCTCCAACGGTTGAAATTACGTTTCTGGTACTTTCCCAAACACTTTTTTCGCGTATGTTATTTAAAAACTCATGACCTTCAAACGTCAGCTCCTCGGCTATATAACCAAGATTGTCCGAGGCACTACCGAAAATCAAGCCACCTTCGATCAGCTTTTTAAGCGTGTAGGCCACATCATCGGGGTCGTAATGTTTTGAATCTTCTAATCGGTCATACAAATCTTTAAAGCTTAATTTTTCCCGAAATCCTGTTTTTTCAATGGCAAGCAACGTTTCCCTAACAAGGTCAGGCTTAAGTTCCATACTAATCTTCCTTTCTATTCTTTTTCATGAAAATTATCTCATTTTATTGGTTGGGATGGAAGTTATTTTCTTATTTCTACATGTTTAAGGAGGAGAATAAATGAACGAAAAGATTAACGTACTCGACAACGGTTATGTCCGATTAACAAACGTAATGGGTTCCGACCTGTCCGTCGTTAACTCGGCCCGCGTTTCCTATGACAAGGAATCGACCGAGCTAAGCGAAAAGGATATCCGGCTTATTAAATTTCTTGCGCGAGAAGGTCATACGTCACCTTTCCGGCATGCAACGCTTCAGTTCGAAGTTTATGCACCGTTAATGGTTGCGCGGCAGCATTGGAAGTATATTGTTGGCTCCGATCACACAATGGACGCATGGAACGAATCGAGCCGGCGTTATGTTACTGAAGAGCCTACGTTTTATAATCCTGACTTCGATCAATGGCGGTCAGCTCCGGATAATAGTAAGCAAGGTTCTGGAGGAATTATCGACCTCGACCTAGGCGCTGAAGCAACGCATGAATTGTATCAGTATCAAGTCGATGGTTTACGGCTTTATGAAAACGCAATGAAGAACGGTATTTGCGCCGAGCAAGCGCGTTTATTTCTTCCGGCTTACGGAATGTATGTGCGGTATTACTGGTCGGCGTCGCTACAGTCGGTTGCGCATTTCTTAAACCAACGCCTGGGCCACGATAGCCAAGCCGAAATTCAAGAATACGCAAAAGCTGTCTACGCTCTAGCTAAACCGAAATTCCCCGTCAGTCTTGGCGAATTAGTGAAAACGGAGGTGTAAGCATCGGTATACTAACGAATCTAGCGATGTCAACGCAATTACTTACGAATCCAACCACCAAGCCACCGGAGCCACCACCGCCAGACCCGCCGCACATTACCGAAGAAGAGGCGGCGTTACAGAAGGCGGGCGCACGTATCCAGGCGCTTGAGGACGAAGTGGCAGCGTTAAAGGCGGAGGCCAAAGCGAAGCCCAAAGCGCGGTCAAAGCCGAAGGTAAATAACGAAAATGTTAACGAAAAGAAACCCGCGAAGCAAAACGCATGGCAAACGTTCGAGGCTTCGGCTTATACGGCGGATTGCCCCGAAGGTTGCAGCGGCGTAACAGCGACCGGCATAGACGTAACCGGAACGATCTACCACGCCGGCAAGCGCATCATAGCGGTCGATCCGTCAGTGATTGCGTTGGGCTCGACGGTTGAAGTAAAGCAGGCGGACGGCACGACGTTTGAAGCCGTGGCGCAGGATACGGGCGGCGCGATTAAAGGCGCCAAGATTGACGTATTAGTTGCGGACGAAGCCGACGCGGTACAGTTCGGACGGCAGTCGGTGCAGGTTCGCGTAATAAATTAACGGGAGGCGGAATAAATGACGGAAACTAACGCTAAAATCCACGTACTGGCTGACGAAACACTTGGCGGCATCAAGCGCGAATACGTAGAGGTCGATCGTAAAGCGGAGGTCGGCGATAAAATTATCACGGTAGAATCTTGCAAAGAATTCGAAGTGGGCGAAGTATTTACCGTTACAGAGCGTAATAGGTGGTATGACGGTACAGGAATAAGTGTCTACGAAACTGATATTGGACTGTATCATCATGAATACCGCGTACTTGAACCGACCGATATCGTTCATATTGGTGACAGACGCTACGAATTAACCGATCGCAAGGCGGAAGTGGGCGAGAAGGTCATGTACGTTGACGAGTCGGGAGAATCGTACGGAATCGTCACTGAGGTCATCGCGGCGGGCACCGGGGTGGTTGACGTTGCTGAATACGCAGAACCTAGCGGCGCTGTCGTTGTTGGTTTTTCACACGATCGTTACCGCGTACTCGTCCCGGTCGAATCTGCCGAAGCCGACGAACCACAGCCTGCCGATCCGATCGACGTTATCGCCAGTTTAGCGCAAGAGGTTGCGGAACTGAAGCGTACAGTCAGCCGTATCACTGACAACCTCGGATGGAACGAAATGGGTCCGGGTCGAATCGCTAATTTACGAAATGACGTTTCGGATATTAAGCGAGATATCGCTTCGCTAGAGGAGCAGGTCGCTCAAGATTGCGCTGAGAACGAGGAGACATACGATCATGTGTACGAGGAAATGAAGCGTATGAAAGACGAAATCGACACGCTGCACAAGGACAACCGGACGCTCGGCGAGGAATTGGCGCGGTTAAAAGAACCGGCTAAGAGCGAAAGTATTATCGAAAGCGCACCGTTTGTACTCGTTATTAATGAAGGACGAGGAGAATTCGACGTTTATCAACGAGGAAAAAAGATCGAAAATATTTCACGGCTGGAGATTGAAGCGTATTCTCGGGTGAGTAGTTCGATTGACCTCGAATTTAATGACGTTGGTGATCGCCCATGAAGCTCGCCCTAACCGCACCGTTACGCGCTGGCAAGTCGGAAGCCGCCGGTTATTTATCGCTCCATTACGATTTCCATCCGTTCGCATTTGGCGACGAACTTAAAGCCGCCTTCCACCGCGCTTTCCCTTCCGTACCCGAAAAGCCGAAGCCTCGCGCGTATTATCAAAAGTTCGGACAGTGGGCGCGAGAAGCTTTCGGTGAGGACGTCTGGGTTAACGCAACCATGACGAAGGTGGACGCTTACCTGGCGCGCTATAGATGCGACTGTGGAGGCGGCCTAGCGCCGATGCTTAAAAACCGCGTGCTTGTCGAGGACTGCCGGCAGCCAAACGAATATGACCGGCTGCGTGCCGAAGGGTTTAAGATCATTCGCATCACGGCGCCGGAAGACCTACGGATCGAGCGCGCAAGAAAAGCCGGTGATGACTTCGACTTGGCGGCGCTGAAGCATCCGACCGAGATTGCGTTATTGGATTTCGAAGTTGATTACGAAATTACAAACGACGGCACGATCGATGAATTATACACGAAACTGGACGCGTTGATGGCGGAGGTGGGCGTTAGGTGAAGAAGATTCCGAACCATAAGCCGAATCCGCAGGACGGAAAGTATTCATCGCGGTACTTATCGAGGAAGCGCGTTGTTTATTGGGGTGAGGCGGCTTATACCGTATTGACAAGTCCGCGTGATGCATCTCTACATCCCGGACCACTAACCGAAAGGAGCGAATATATGGGCGACTTTAACTTAACGCCGCAACAGCCGGCAAACGGACTTACAATACTCGAATTATTCTGCGGAGGCGGACTCGGCGCAATCGGATTCAAGGCGGCTGGCTACGATATTGTGAAGGCGCTTGATTTCGATAAGAATGCCGTTAAAGCTTATCGCCATAACTTCGGCGATCACGTTGAACAAGCGGATATTAACGCAGTAGATATCGATAGTTTACCGAATACAGACGTTATATTCGGAGGTCCTCCGTGCCAGGATTTCTCGGTCGCAGGCAAAGGCGCAGGCGCTGACGGAGAGCGCGGTAAGTTAGTATGGCGTTACCTCGAAATTATTGCGGCAAAGAAACCGAAAGCCTTCGTATTTGAAAACGTAAAAGGTTTGATAACGAAGCGCCACCGTCCTACATTCGATGCGCTTATCGAGAAATTTAACGAAATAGGTTACGAGATTAGTTGGCGCGTTATGAGCGCGTGGGATTACGGAGTAGCCCAGAAGCGTGAGCGCGTGTTTATCATCGGAATACGAAAAGACCTCGGATTCACATTCGAGTTTCCGAAGCCGTTAGAAGGCGATTATCAGACGAGAGTATTGCGGGATGTTATCGGGGATTTGCCAGAACCCGAACGTCAAGACTGCGGAAAGTATTGGACGCCAAAAAGCGAATACACATACGGCCAAGCTAATTGCGTGCAATTGCTAGATAAGCCGTCTAATACGATTCCAGCGTACCACAAAAGTGGACAGCCGATTCACCCAACGGAAGCGCCGCGCCGTTTCACCGTTCGCGAATGTCTCCGAATCCAATCTGCGCCAGACACTTACGTCCTGCCTGACGATATTTCTTTATCGGCGCAGTATCGGATTGTCGGAAACGGAATCGCTTCGCGTGTTGCGTGGTACATCGGAAGGGCGCTTGCGGATCAATTGGCGTCAGCGTCTAACTGAAACGCGTATGTATGCGATGGATACGCCAAATACGGCTGCTTGGACGCCTCGCCGTCGCCGATCAAGTAATAGCGTTGCGGCAGGCTATCGAAATCAATACCGACCTTACGCAAAAACGGAATGGCGGACACGTTGCCGCGCTTGTCGAACTTGAACGGCTTGACGTCCGGTTGGTTTACTAACTCCGGCTTGCCGACTACGATACGCTTTTCGTCCGCGTCATATGCGACCGCAAGATAAAACGGACCGTCCGTAGGCAGGCCGATAATACGGCGAGCTCCAGCCGAGATAAATAAACGGCGCTGTTTTTCGATAGTTATGTACGCTTTGAGGTTGCGCTCAAAGTCGTTAGATATCCACGTAAGAACCATAAACGAAACTCCTTTCGGAAGCGTTTACGTTAATCATAAACGAAATTAACGAAGGAGTCAACGAAAGGGAAAACGGCACTAGTTAAAATTTTTTTTCGAAAATGTTCATCGGAAAAGGAGTACAAAAAGCGAACGCCGCCTTTTCTTATACGACATCACTTTTTCGCAACTCCGTGGGAGGATGTCGCGATTACTAAATTGCAGACGGGAGGAATTACGAATGGGTTCAGTAAAAGTGGATCTACACCGAAAGGAACGCGAATTCGACGCAGCCTATGCGCTCGATAACGCAGAAGGCGTCAAGCTATTACTCGCCGATTATCAGAAGTTAGTCAGCCGTAAGCGTTGCGGAGATTACGACGCGGCAACGATTCTTATCGATATTCACAAGGCGCTCGAATTAGCGAATTTAACGGACCGCCAACGCCAGGCGATCGAGCTCGTTTACTTCGGCGAACTAACGCAAGCCGAGGCGGGTGAACGGATGGGCATTACACAACAAGCCGTCGTATTTCATTTAAACGCAGCTGTCGATAGTTTAACGGATGTTTATTATTACTGGGCGAGCCACGGCGAAGGCTACGCGATAAGGGGGACGAATTAATGGATAACGCTTTATTGCACGAAATGATTACGGAATTGCAGCTCGAAGTCAGGCGCGATTATAGGGCGGGAGGTCCGTTAGCTTGGCGCTGCGTTTCCGGCCAGCCGCAAGAAGGCGACCGCGTATTGGTTGATGGCGAAATTGTTGCGTATAAGGCCGATGAGCACGGCGCGCTTGGCTTGCGGTCCATTTATATCTCCGATCGTGTAGCGCGCCTAGAACGAATCACAGCGCTTACGGACGCTTATATGGACGCGACTGACAAAGAGCCGGACTCCATCGCGTTAGATCGCATGGCAGATCTCGTGCTTTTCGAAGAATTAACCGATACGAATAAAAACAAAATGAAGGCGGAATATCCGATCATGAGCGAACGCCTGGAAACGACGCGCAAGAACGGAGAGCGATCCGGCAAGCTGGCGGAAGAATACGATCAGAACGGTCGCAATCGTGCCGAGCCGAAGCGCCGTTCGCTATCGACCTACGAATCGATTTTCGTTGATGCGCGCGCCAAGTCGCTAAACAAACAACGCCGCAAGCGCTACAACGATTTCATTAGCGGACGTACGGACGGTCAGTTTACGGTCAATATCGCAACGGGCGAAAGGGTAGAGCATACGGGCGCATAGGCGCCTTTTTATTTATATATTTACGGAGGTGCGACCGGATGCAAAACGGTTATTATTACTGCTATTCTGCGAATCTATACGAATTCCTGCGCGACCACAACCAACGATATATCTGCGTAGGCTTAAACGAAAATACTTTACGGAAGTTTTGGCAATATGCGCGTACGCCCGAACTCGATCGTTTGTTAACGGAGTGGCAGCGCCGCAAGCCGGCTTAAGTCGAATATTATTTAAGTGGAGGACGATTATATGAGCGATAAAGCGAAGGCCCTACCGTTTGATACTGCGGCGGGCTATACGGGCATTCCTAACGTTATTCTTACGCATTATCAATACTTTCCGAAGCTGAACGGTAACGCCGTGTTGGTATACGCGTTTCTGCTGAAGTTTTATAATGCGGACTACGGCTACGCCTTTCCAACGCAAGAACAGGCGGCTAGGGCGCTAGCTATGAGCGATTCAACGTACCGTAACGCGGTCAAAACGTTAGTCCAGGCGCAGCTAATACAAACGGTAGAGAACGGAGGTGGCGCGAAGAACCTCGTCTATTATTTCCGAAAGCCGATCGAAGACGAAGCCGAGTTTTTTCGCATGTTTCCGGAGGCTGCCGAGAATAAACGGAAGCAGGACGCGATATGGTCGAATATAGGTGCGAAAAGGAAAGCTCGCGTAATATAACGAAAAAAGGACGCCCATTAAGGCGTCTTTATTTGCGTCAAAGCCACATATTAAACGAAGGTATCCGCAGCAATCCTTTCCGCGTCTTAAACCGGTGCTTAACGCGACACTTCAGCGGCTCTATATTCACGTATTTATCCGTTTCTTCTAGGTCCTTACGTTGCGAATGAAATCTCCGCCGTTCAGCATGCGGCATAAACTCCATAATTCCCGCGTAATTGCCGTCCTCATACGCAAGTGCCAGCGCATTATCTTCTTTGCGATATCCCGTAATCCACACGTCCGTATATTCGTAGTTTACGATCTTCAGCCAGCGGTCCGACCGTTTACTTTCCGCATAAGACGAATCAGCGCGCTTCATAACGATGCCCTCGATGCGATTCTGCCGCACTAACTCGAAGTAATCGGCCGCGTGTCCTCGTATGCCTTCGATAACCTTGACGTTAGGATGATCGATCGCGAGGTCTGCCAGCAGCGCCTTTCTTTCGTATAACGGCTTAGACGTAACCGCGACGTCATCCAACCGCAAGATATCGAACACGCAGAATACTATCGCGTGAAAACTTTTGCGCGACTGGAATCGTTCCATCATCGCTTCGAAATCGCCAGCGCCGGTCGGTCCAGGCACGATAAGTTCGCCGTCTAAAACTGTGCCGTCCGGTATTTGTAGCGTGTGGAGTTCGGGGAACTTAGCGGTGACTTCGTTGTTGTGGCGCGTGTAGAGGCGTATTTGTCCGTTAGTTTTAGACGCGATCAGACGGATGCCGTCGAACTTAGTTTCCGTAATGTAGTCGTCAGAGTCGAACGGGGCTTTACCGGACTCTAATAACATTGGCGAAATAAACAAAAAATCACCTCGTTTCAGCTGCGTATTACTTTAATGATATAGTAATAGTCCGCGAGAACGAAGTGATTTGGTGTTGGTAAGTTATCGCAATACCATTTCTTTGGTATCATATTCAAGATTAAAGCAAACTACTCCAATAACAAAATCAACAATCTCATCAACATGTATAGAATAGTTGTAAGGAGTTCTGTTAAAGTCTAGCGGCGATAACGGTGTTAGTTCCTCACTACTATTGATTTGAAAAACCACATAAACACCTTTAGTTCCTGGGTCAATTACTTGTATATATGGTACATCCTTATCAATAATGCCCCTGAATTCGGCTTCTCTATTACTCAAGTTGAAATAAAAAACTTCATTATTATCTTCGTCTGTCCTAAATTCTACTCTATTATCCGAAATCTCAAAAATATCAATAAAACGGTTCTCGAGTTTGATTAATCCATCTCTCAATCTCTTCATAACTTTGTGAATCATAAGCTTATTTTTGTGGTTTTTAATAAGTCGTTCCTCTAAGCGATCAATATTATTCACTATAGACCCTCCAGTTAAATATCCTTCTTCATCCCGCACCGCCGACACTCGCGCAAAAACTTCCCGTGCTTTACTGAGCTCTTAAACAGCGTATAGTCGCAGTTATCACAACGTCCTGCACGTACGTCCGGCATTTCCTTGTACTCGTACGTTATCGTCGTATCGTATCCCTTTGTTTCGTAGTCTTTTCCCTCCATTATCGCTAACCTCCATGTCTACTCGCGTTGTATAGGTAAATTATAACATGTATCGGCAGGGAGAGAACGCCTAAAATGAGCGCTAGCATCAAATTCCCACGAAATCTAAACGAAAGAGCCGCTTTAGCGCCGATCAGGTACGCTAAGTACCCCGTAGCTTAAAACGGCTCACACACGCTTATTTCACGTTAAAACGCGCTGACTCAAAAGTCCCGATATAATGGCGCTTGCCTGAATCCGTATAACAATCGATCTGGATCACGTAGCTTCCGGCGCCAGTTTTACCGCGAATCGACTTTACGCTAAACGACTTCAGCGGCGTTGCGGTCTTAAAGCTTCCGCGCTGCACCAAACCCGTATCGGTCAGCCCGCCACCTGAGCGCTTTTTATAAACGCCGGCCGTATAATAAAGCGTGGCCGCGCCTTTCTTTTCGGCTTTCCAATCGACCGTCTTTGCGCTGCTTGTGTACGTAGTCGCATCCGTATAAACGCGCGCTTTATGTCCGAACTTTTCCGTCTGCCATCCCGACCATGCTGCGTCTGCTTGCGGTGCTAAGGCGATAGTACACGCGAGCAAAGCCGCGGTGATTACGATTGATTTAAATAAACGTTTCATACGATTTCCTCCTCGACCTGTAGGCGCGCTCCACACGTAGGGCAGCACGTGTCAGGCTCTATTTTTACGTCAAGTCTTGCGTAATTACATTCGTTACAAGCGTATTCAATCATCGTTAATAGCCCCCGTTTCGACTTCGATCCGATAGCCGAAATATTGTAACATCGAATTGATCCCAATTTGGTAAGCGCGCCCACATCGACCGAAATTGGCGGCGGGGCGCTCGTATAGATCGAGGATCTGCGCTTCCTGCTGCGGTGTAAGTGCCGGTGTGTCCGACCATATTTTACGAATCATAAGCTGCTGCATACCGTTATCGCCTCCGTTTGAGTGCGACGACCAGGCCCGCGATTGCAACGATCAGGGCCGCCGCCGTAATTACGATTGATAAAGCTGTTATCATGGCGCGCTCGCCTCCTTGTATTTTCGTTTTTGATACGGTACTATAGGAGACACGGGGAGGACTCTCACATCTATCCCCGTATCAACGTTTCTGGCGCTAGTCGTTTTTGCGATTAGCGTTTTTTGCGTTAACACAGGCGGTTGCCAAATTCGTTAGCGCAATGACGAAGTTTACTATCGCCGTTATAATTAGTACCGTTTCCGCGTTCAATTCGTTTTTCCCTCCTTTCTATAATTCTATTATGCGCTAGCGCATAGAAAATGTCAAGTTAAATCGGAATATTTTGATATTCTACGTCAGTTTGATTCAGCGCGAGAGATCCGGCTATTTTATTACCGATGACTCGCGAATTAATAGATTCGGAGGTCTTTATCGGATTATACAACGCGAAAGAACTAACGGAATAAACAACGTTTTCCTTTACTAACGCGCCGTCGGTGTTTTTCGTTTGGATTCCATAGCCGCCGGAAGCTGTTCGATTAAACGTTATATCATTACCGGATATCTCGTGTTTTTTACCGCCGATAACGTAAATCGGTATCAAACACTTCGCGTTAGTTATATCGTTGTCTTTGATGCGTACCGTACGACCTTCGGCGCTTTCTCCGTATATAGCCATATTTGTTGGTGTAGGAATTCGATTGTCTTTAATAAATACGTCGCTGCCTTTATCGAAAGCTATAGCGTAAGCCACAGCGCTAGGATACTCTGTAAGATCGACGTCATTATCGAATACTTTCGTGGACGACCTCGTAATTACGAAGCCTTGTTTGCTTCGCTTTATATCATTCGACTTTGCTTTAACGTTGGTAGAATCAATGATCTCCATCGCGGTGATATCCGAGTCATTTAATTCGTTACCTTCGAACGTTATATCTCTAGAATTGCGCGCGCAACACAGCTTTCCTGGACAGTGGTTTACGGTATTATCCGAGAATTTAACGTTCTTGGCTTCGAATGTGGCTAAGGCAATACCGTCCACGCTTAATTCTGAAATCGTATTGTCTGAAACGGTAACGTCAGCGCCGCGAACATCTATACCACTGCTGAAGCCTTTTATCGTATTACCGGAAATGGTTGCGTTATTTCCTATGAAACCCGCCGAAACACCGAGCCCAGCAATCGCAGTGTACTTCTTATCCTTGCGAACGAAAATATTATTTTCGATGTTTGTATCGGTTCCGTAGCCGTAAGAGATCGTATTGTCCGAATGGTTTCCGGATATAACAACCTCATACCCGCTGAAGTTACATACCGACTGTGCCACGTTGCCCGCGAAGGTATTATTCGTTATTTTCACGTTGCGCGGTTCTTCGTAATCAATGTCGCCTTCACCGTAGCCTTCGATGTCAATGCCGAACATTGGCATACAACCATCGTTTATGCCTGCGTTGGTAATTTCGTTATCTTGAATCTTAACGTCCTCGCCGCCTGTTACCGATATGTTATTACGGCGTGCTCCGTCTAACTTGCAGTTCTTAATCGTTATATTGCGAGCAGGGCGGTAAGTCGTCCACGAAACATTAAGCATGCCTTGCGCGTTAACCATAATGCAGTCGCCCGTACAGTCGGCAATATCAACGCTTTCAATCACGACATTCCTAGAGCCGTGTACGTTTATTCCGTAACCCCATTCGTGCGTTTCTTTCTTTTCGAAGTCACCGTGACCGGTAAAGTCGTGCTGATAACGTTCACCGCGTATCTTGCCGCCTCTTATCGTTACGTTAACGACCTCACCGATATAGAAGCATGAATACCCAAACGATCCATTCGGCGCGACTCGGAATTCGGCTTCCGGATGCAAATTCAGCGTCATATTGGACGGTACGATAATACCGGCGTGTTCTTCCGGCTTTAATGCGGATTCTTCGTTAACACCGTCGATCAAATAAACGCCTTTCGGAATATCTATCTCGCAAATGCCCGCCTCTGATGCGTCCTTAAGTGCCTGATTAAAGCCCGCCGTAGTTGCAGCCGCCTCTGTTCCATCGCAGTAAATACCGTACTTTTCGACTTCCAACGTATATCGCATCATTATTCGTTACCTCTAACGTTATAATTTTCGTTAATGAATTCCGACAGCAATCCGGTAAATTTATAGAACGTCGCGGTTTCGGTTCCAGCGCGTCCAGTAAGCGAGAACGTTCCGAACATACTCTTACGCAATCCGGTGCTAAGTTCCAGCTGTAGACTTTCGCCGGTTACGCACTTATTCGCTATGTTCGCAGCACTGGCGCCCGCAAAGCGATGTCCTTCGCCTACGAGTTCGGCGCTAAAGCCGGCGGCATTCAATCGGTCTACTAACACCTGGCCGCGTATAGGATCGGTGCCGCCTACGATAATGTGCTCGGCGCTGTCGCTATAACCGTGAAGCGATATAACGCGTTGGTGTCGCGTAACCAGGTCAAGCGCGGTCGGTTCGTCGAAGTGAGTGCTCGTGATGTGTAGGTCGAATCCGTTCGGCGTCTTAAGCGAGTCGAAAAGGTACGTTGAATAGTCGTTGCTGAGTTCGCGAGCAAGTTCGCTAGTTCCACCTTCAATACTTCCGCCGTGTGGCGCGAGTATCAAAACGGGCGTGGCGCGGTCGGTCGTGAATATGTTGTAGTTCGTCTGGGGTTCGTTAGCTTGGAGTTCGGCAAAGTTGCGGTAAACATCGGTGGCTTGCGCGGTGACTGTGGTGAATGCGGATATCATTGCGCATAGAATAAACGCTGTGATATACTGGAAGTGCTTCGCTCGATTCGGACGGTGCAGCTTTGCTTTGGTCGGTGGGGCTGCGCCTCCGTTTCGTTCTAAAATCGCCTTATTCAGTTTTTGTGTTTCGTTAATCATTTCGTTACCCCTCTCGGATTTTATTAACGAGGGCCCTTCGTTACTCTAAACTATACGCTAGAGCATAGACTACGTCAACAGTAATTGCGGAAAAATATTCTCTGGCGTATAATTAGAGCAGAGGTGATCGAAATGAAACTTACGGTAAAACCTCGTCTTGGCGAGCTGCTTTCGAAGTTAGGGTGGTCGCAATCCGAATTATCACGGAGATCCGGCGTATCTCAATCGTCGATTTCTCGGTTCGATAATTCCGAAAGGCATTACGATTGGCATGTCGCATCGATAATGAAAGCAACCGGAGCCAAATACGAAGAATTATTCGAAGTAAAAGAAACGGAAGAGGGCGTCGAGTAAATCGGCGTCTTTTTTTTCGTCTTGAAATTCGGATTCGAGTTGGTATAATTATCCTATCGATATAAGTTCGGGAATTCCCGAACCGAAAGGGTGGACGAAATGACTCCGAAAATGAGCGTTATTATACCGGTATACAATGGCGAAAAGTACCTGCGCGAATGTTTAGACAGCGTGCTCGGCCAGACGCTGAAGAATATCGAAGTTTTAATCGTAGACGACGGTTCGACCGATTCAACGCGCAATATTTTACGATACTACGAAGCCATTGACGAACGTGTCAAGCCGATCTACCAAGCGAATCAGGGACCGGCCACGGCACGCAATAATGCGCTTAAACAAGCGCGTGGAGAATTCGTAGCGTTTATCGACGCCGACGATTGGATCGAGCCGGAATGTTACGCAACAATGTACGAGGCCGCCGTCGCAAACAACGCCGATATTGTATTTACGGATATCTGCTGGGATTACGAAGATCTAACGAAAAGCTATACGAAAAGTTATCGCGCAAAAGCAAATACACCGCTAGACCGTGACGCGATAAAGGCGGAAATACTGACGGACTTTTTGTATAACGGATCGTACGGCGGCGTATGGAAGGTAATCCGCAAGAGTTTAATAGATACGTATGACCTAACGTTCCCTGACGGCAAGTATCTCGGCGAAGATTGGTTGTTTAATATGGACGCGTTTACGTACTGCCAGACGGCTTATTATATCGATAAACCGCTGTATCATTACCGGCAAATAAACGACGAGAGTTTGATGCGCAAATACAACCCGCAGCTATTCGATTCTTACATAAACGGCAATACGCTGGAGACGTACGCGAAACGGTGGGGTTTGTACGACGAAAAGGTTGCGGTTGATCTGGCGCGGCGGAAGTGTTATATCGCGGTGAACGGGTGTATACAGAACGAATTCAAGCCGGGTTGCGATAAAGGGATGCGCGAAAAGTTAGCGTTGATTGAGCGCATAGTCGAGCATCCGAACGTAGGAAAGGCGGTTGAGATCGCGTTGCAGCACGAGGAAAGTTTGGCGCGGCGGATTTACCTGGCGATGCTTAAGAGAAAGGCGGTATTCGGGTTATTTTTGGCGGGGAAAATACTGTCAATGCGGTCATAGGCGGATTTGTCCGGTGATTTTCACTGGATCATA
>NZ_JAVAXX010000370.1:0-5271 GCF_042709275.1 Bacillus sp. LR_5
ATGAACATTCTTCAATATTCTTATAAAAAAAGAGGGAAAATTGAGTTTGTATTTGAAGGCTGGCCTCACTCAAAAGTTACAATGGCTCCTATCAAAGGCTACTATTTTGTCCGCTTTATCAAATGGAGCAGCCTGGATCCAATCGTGACAAGAAACGACCTTGAAAAAATGGAGTGGGCTGCGAACCAATATTTCGGCACAGCCCCCTTCTATCGAAAACGAAAGGCATTTGAAACCCCATCGTCCCGAAAATAGGCGATGGGGCTTTTTAGCGGACGATGCGGAAAAGAGACGGAACATCCAGTCTGGTCGCCTGAGACAGAAGGTAGGCTGACTGTAAGGCTCCTTTTTTCCTAAAAGAATTCAGCTTATCAATAATTTGCTTTCCGTTTAAGATTCCAAGACCATGGGCAAAATATTTATCTTCCCCCAGTAAAATCACATTTTCGCCTCTCCATTGCGCCTTTTGCGGATCAAATTCAGGATTCTTAAAATACAAACAATCTCCAAGGAAAAAGTGGTGTCCTGTTTCCGTATATATCGGCAATTTCTCATAATGCCAGTCATATAAAATAATTCTGTCAAAGCTGGCATTGAATTTATCTTCACCGATTGTATCGATTAAGGCCAAGTAATAAATGATAACGATTGCGGTTGCGCATTCAAACGCATAAAACGGGCCGTTCTCTGCAATGTCCCGAATCGCTTTTGAAGGCGGCATTCTGTATTTCAGCTCCAAGGCGCCCTCCGGTGAAACTCTCCAATACGTTGTATTCCCGTATGTTTTTAAAAAAGTGGCAAACTTCGCCCCGCTTTTGTGCAGCGTCTTTGCCGCTGCTACAATATTCATCCGCAGTTTAAGCTCAAACATCAGTTCAGCAATTGAATGATAATCAAACTGAACAGGCGTCTCAATCATCTCTTTTAACAGCGGGTTCAGATTTTGATCAATCTGCCAATTTTCAATATCCTGGGGACGGAGCAATTGTCCTGATACAATAATCATGTTTAGCCCCCCTTGTTTTTTATAAGATATGCAAAGAGCTTGGGCAATGAAAGTTAAAAAGACAGAAGACAGCCAAAAAGAACTTCTTCCATTTTTATTTTAAAACTTTTTTAAGCAGCCGATATATACTGTATCAAACCTGAAGGAGCAAGTGACATGAAGACTTTTATCAATTGGCTGAAGAAACCGTCTATTTCAAAGAAATTAATCGTCTCATTTATTGCGATTCTCATTATCCCTATTCTTATATTAGAATTTAGCTCTTACCGAAGCGCCAGCGGAAAGCTGGATCAGGAAATTATGGGAAATGCGAAAAACAGTGTCGATACATTTAATACAACTGTTACAAATGATCTGGGAGAAAAAGCGAAAGCAGTCACCTTTTTCAGTGAATCTCTTAAAAGATCCGCATTCAAAGGGAAATCGAATCAAGAAGAGATCAAAGCTAAATTTTCACAATATGTATCTATTAATCAAGGAGTAGCCAGAATTTATGGGGGCGCAGATAACGGCACTTATGTACAAGCGCCAAAAGAAAAATTGCCGGAAGGATACGACCCGAGACAACGGCCTTGGTACCAGGATGCGATGAAGGCCGGCGGTGAAATTGTCGTGACAGATCCTTACGTGGCTGCGAGTGACGGAAGCATGGTCATTACCATTGCACAGGAGCTGAAGGACGGATCTGGCGTTGTCGCCATGGATATTACCATTGATAAATTGTTAGAACAAATGAAACAAATCAAGGTCGGAAAAGAAGGTTATGCTTTCATTGCAACAAAAAACAAAACCTATGTCGCCCACAAGAACCATAAGGCTGGAGAAAAGCTTTCAGGCGACTGGGTAGCCAAAATGTATGCGAATGACAGCGGTGAACTCCAGTATACTCTTAATAACGAAGATAAAAAGATGACCTATACTACAAACGAACTGACTGGTTGGAAAATAGCCGGCACAATGTATATGGATGAAATTAAGGATGCCTCAAAGTCTGTGCTGACAACAGGAATGATCGTGCTGATTGCTTCCATTGTGGCAGGCGGAATTTTAATTCTGTTTATCGTTCGTTCGATTACAAAACCGTTAAAACGTCTTGTTCAATCATCGAAAACGATCAGCAGGGGGGATCTGACCGAAACGATCGAAATCCATTCAAAGGATGAGCTTGGGGAGCTTGGGGAAAGCTTCAATGAAATGGGACAATCTCTCCGCTCTCTGATCAGCGCTATTCAGGACTCGGTGAACAATGTGGCCGCATCTTCCGAACAGCTTACGGCATCTGCCGGGCAGACGAGTAAAGCCACCGAGCATATTACGATGGCGATTGAGCAGTTCTCAAACGGAAACGAGGAGCAAAGCGAAAAGGTTGAATCCAGCTCTCATCAGCTGAACTTAATGAATGAAGGACTCCAGCAAGTCTCACAAACATCGTCAGATATTACAAAGGCATCTATCCAATCAACGGAAATCGCCGGAACGGGTGAGAAGTTTGTGCAGCAGACAGTCGGACAAATGAACTCGATTAATCAATCTGTTCAGCAGGCTGAAGCTGTTGTCAAAGGCTTAGAAGGAAAATCAAAAGACATCACAAGCATTTTGAGAGTCATCAACGGAATCGCTGACCAAACAAATCTGCTTGCACTAAACGCAGCCATTGAAGCGGCGCGTGCCGGAGAGTCAGGACGCGGCTTCTCTGTCGTAGCGGAGGAAGTGCGCAAGCTGGCTGTCCAATCAGCCGATTCAGCAAAAGAAATCGAAAAGCTGATCCAAGAAATCGTCGCAGAAATCGAAACCTCTCTTCACATGTTTAAAGAGGTCAATCAGGAAGTACAGTCCGGACTTGTTGTCACAGACAATACAAAAGAAAGCTTCCAGAGCATTTTCAGCATGACAAACGAAATCGCGGGCAAGCTGCAGACGATGAATTCCACCGTCGAGCAGCTGTCAGACCGTTCACAGCATGTTTCAGCAGCAGTCAGCGGCATTGCAGACGTGTCGAAAGAAAGCTCGGCAAGCATCCAGGACATTGCCGCATCAGCTGAAGAACAGCTTGCTTCCATGGAAGAAATCAGTTCCTCAGCGACCACTCTTGCGCAGATGGCAGAAGAGCTTCGTGATCTGACGAAACAATTTAAAATCGAGTAAAAGCCGAAAAACAGCGCTATCAAAGCGCTGTTTTTTATATGGTAAACAATAATAAAGTCCTAGTTTAACAGGTGAATTTAGAACTATTTTTCATTTTTTCCTCTATTTTCAATGTAATTTAAAGGAAGATCCGCCGATATAATTTGTAAATTATTGAAAGAAGGTTCAAAAGGAAATGAAAAAAACACTCACCACTATTCGTAGATCATCAATTGCAAGGAGACTTATTATTTCTTTCCTGCTGATCTTAATTGTTCCGCTAACCGCCCTTTCGGTTAGCGCTTATCAATCAGCAGTTGCCTCACTTGATGTACAGATGACGCAAAGCGCAAAGGAAAATGTTCAGATATTAGATCACATCATTGATGATAAAATCAGCACGACTGAAAAAAGCCTCGCATATTTCAGCGATTGGGCTACAGAAGAAAAATTTCAGGATAAAAAGAAAACAGAGCTGAAACAGGAATTTAAACAATTTATCCAAATGAATGATAATGTCGCTGCGGTATTTTCAAGCGGCAAAGACGGGGAATTCACCCGTTATCCGTACGCTGACATGCCAAGTGACTTTAATGCTTTGGAACGAGATTGGTACAAAGAAGCAATGGCCAATAAAGGCAAAACAATTGTCACTGAGCCTTATGAATCGATTTCATCAGGAAAAATGGTCGTCACCATCGCCCGTCAAACGGTAGATGGGTCAGGTGTTGTCGCCATTGATATGAAAATTGATGACTTAGTCACTACCGCGAAAGGAATCAATATCGGAAAAGAAGGCTATGCTTTTATTTTGAGCCAAAACAAGAAAGTCATCGCCTACTCCGGAGAAAAAGCGGGAACAGAGCTAAAAGGGGACTGGGTTGATAAGCTCTACAAGGATAAAAGCGGGGACTTTGAATATACGTACAAAGGCAAAAGGAAAAAAATGGCATTTGCAACAAGCGAAACAACAGGCTGGAAAATCAGCGGCACGATGTATGCAAACGAGATTCACAATGCTGCAAGCAGGGTTCTGATCATGGCTTCAATCGTTCTGGCGATTGCCATCGCAGCTGGAATGACGGCGATTTATTTTGTGATTCGATCCATCACAAAGCCATTGAGACGCATTGTCGCATCCGCTGAAAAAATTAGTGAAGGCGATCTAACCGAAACGATTGAAATCAATTCAAAAGATGAACTCGGCGTTCTGAGCGAGAGCTTCAATCATATGGCACACTCGCTTCGCTCGCTCATTCACGGGATCAAAGACTCAGTAGAGCACGTTGCCTCATCGTCTGAAGAGCTGACTGCATCGGCAGACCAGACAAGCAGAGCCACTGAGCACATTACGATGGCTATCGAGCAATTTTCAAACGGCAGTGAAAGCCAAAGCGAGAAAATAGAAACGACAACCGAACAAATTAATGAAATGAATGACGGATTGGCAGAGCTGGCGCGGGCTGCAGCAGTGATTACAGAAACATCCGCAGATTCAACAGAAGTGTCAAGTAAAGGGGAGACACTCGTCCAGAAAACAGCCGGCCAAATGAACACAATTGACCATTCCGTAAAAGCAGCGGAACAAGTGGTGAAAGGGCTGGAGATCAAATCAAAGGATATCACGAATATTTTGCGTGTCATCAACGGCATTGCGGATCAAACCAATCTTTTGGCTTTAAATGCCGCCATTGAAGCGGCCAGAGCGGGTGAATATGGCCGGGGCTTCTCAGTCGTCGCTGAGGAAGTGAGAAAGCTCGCGGTACAGTCGGCTGACTCGGCAAAAGAAATTGAATCGCTGATCAGTGAAATAGTAAAAGAAATTCACACATCACTGAACGTGCTTCAGTCCGTAAACAAAGAAGTTGAAACAGGGCTTGTCATGACGGATGAAACTAAACAGAGCTTCAAACATATATCGCAAATGACCAATCAAATTGCTTCCGAGCTGCAAAACATGAATGCGACGGTTGAGGAGCTGTCAGCGGGAGCTCAAGAAATTTCCGCAGCTTCAAATGATATCACAGCCATTTCTAAGGAAAGCTCGGATGGCATCCAAGATATCGCCGCTTCAGCTGAGGAACAGCTGGCATCCATGGAGGAGATTAGTTCATCTGCACTGACGCTTGAAAGAATGTCTG